>NZ_JANMZH010000654.1:0-7735 GCF_031383065.1 Microcoleus sp. OTE_8_concoct_300
TTCGATCGACCGACTGTGATGACAGGGTAAGGCGCACAGCGCGCAACTGGTAGAGTCAATCTAAAATCTAAAATCTAAAATCGCGTGACTTCTGACAAATGATTGAAGTAGAACACTTAAGCAAAACTTACGGTTCGACCGCAGCGATCGCGGACGTGTCTTTTTCGGTCGAATCAGGAGAAATTCTGGGTTTTTTGGGACCCAACGGTGCCGGCAAAACCACAACCATGCGGATTTTGTCGGGATATTTGCCGGCATCCAGCGGTACGGCCCGCATCGCCGGCCTCGACGTTCACGAAAACTCGATGGGAGTCAGACAGCGAATCGGCTATCTGCCGGAAAACCCGCCACTGTATCCAGAAATGACTGTGGAAGGGTTTCTGTTTTTTGTGGCCAGGATTAAGCAAGTACCTGCGGGCGATCGCGCGCGACAAGTTACTTCCGCCATCGAACGCTGCGGGCTGGTTGATAAACGCAAAGTTTTAATCCGCAAGCTTTCTAAAGGATTTCGTCAGCGCGTCGGTATCGCTCAGGCGATCGTCCACGACCCCCCCGTCATTATCTTAGACGAACCAACCGTCGGCCTCGACCCCCGACAAATCATCGAAGTCCGCAATTTAATCAAAAGTCTTGGCGGCCAGCACACAATCATCCTTTCCACGCACATTCTGCCGGAAGTCAGCATGACTTGCAACCGCGTTACCATCATCAATCGCGGTAAAATCGCCGCTGCGGGTACTCCCGACAATTTGATGGGAGAGTTGGCCCTCTCCGAGGGTTACGAGCTCGAAGTAGAAGGCGAGGCGGATTTGGTAAACAGTCTGCTGTTGCCTTCTTTGGACAATTTGCCGGGAGTTCGATCGGTCGAATTGATTCCCAGCCAGGAATTTTTAGTGAATCGCTACCGCCTGCGGGCGTTGTGCGAACCGGAAAGAGAACCGGGACGAGAAATTGCAGCAGCTATCATCGCCTCTGGATTTGGACTCTGCGAAATGCGCCGCTCTCGCGCTACTCTCGAAGAGGTGTTTTTAAGGCTGACAGCGGCTGAAAAGAAACCCGAAGAAAATCTGGTTCACAGCGAACCGGAGGTCGCTCGAAATCTGCAAGAAGCGGCAGAAATTCAAGACTCGATCGCGGATGCTCATCAATCGGAATCACAACCGATTGTCGAAAATCTGCAAGTTACAGAAACGGTAGAGTCGCTAGAACATCCTCAATCAGAACCGATTGTCGAAAATCTAGAAGTTTAAAAAACGGTAGAGTCGCAAGAACATCCTCAACCCGAACCGATTGTCGAAAATCTAGAAGTTTCAAAAACGGTAGAGTCGCAAGAACATCCTCAACCAGAACCGATTGTCGAAAATCTAGAAGTTTCAGAAACCGTAGAGTCGCAAGAACATCCTCAACCAGAACCGATTGTCGAAAATCTGCAACTACAAGAAACCGTAGAGTCGCAAGAACATCCTCAACCAGAACCGATTGTCGAAAATCTAGAAGTTTCAGAAACCGTAGAGTCGCAAGAACATCCTCAACCAGAATCGATTGTCGAAAGCCAAGAGTCGATCGACTATTCTCAACCAGAATCCGAACCAATTGCAGAAACACCAGAGGAAATAAGCGATTTAGAACCAGGAATGCAACCAGTGGCAGATTTTCTGGAAATTGTACAAAGACAAGAGTCGCTAGAGAATCCTCAACCAGAACCGGTTGTCGAAAATCTGCTCATTGTCGAAACGGTAGAGTTGATCGAACCTTCTCAACCAGAACCGATTGTCGAAAATCTGCTCATTGTCGAAACGGTAGAGTCGCAAGAACCTTCTCAACCAGAACCGGTTGTCGAAAATCTGCTCATTGTCGAAACAGTAGAGTCGCTAGAGAATCCTCAACCAGAACCAGTTGTCGAAACAGTAGAGTCGCAAGAACATCCTCAACCAGAACCGGTTGTAGAAAATCTGCTCATTGTCGAAACAGTAGAGTCGCAAGAACATCCTCAACCAGAACCGGTTGTCGAAACAGTAGAGTCGCTAGAGAATCCTCAACCAGAACCAGTTGTCGAAAATCTGCTCATTGTAGAAACAGTAGAGTCGCTAGAGAATCCTCAACCAGAACCGGTTGTAGAAACAGTAGAGTCGCTAGAGAATCCTCAACCAGAACCGGTTGTAGAAAATCTGCTCATTGTAGAAACAGTAGAGTCGCTAGAGAATCCTCAACCAGAACCGGTTGTAGAAAATCTGCTCATTGTCGAAACAGTAGAGTCGCTAGAGAATCCTCAACCAGAACCAGTTGTAGAAAATCTGCTCATTGTCGAAACAGTAGAGTCGCTAGAGAATCCTCAACCAGAACCAGTTGTCGAAAATCTGCTCATTGTCGAAACAGTAGAGTCGCAAGAACATCCTCAACCAGAACCGGTTGTCGAAAATCTGCTCATTGTCGAAACAGTAGAGTCGCCAGAACATCCTCAACCAGAACCAGAAACGATTTTAGATACACCAAAGTCTATCGAACATCCTCAACCAGAATCCCAACCAGTTGTAAAAAATCGGCCACGTAAAAAAAAGCCACAACCGAGTAGCGATTCTCGACCACAACAGCCACCTATTACCAAAAAGCCACAAATAGAAAGAAAGCAACAGGATAGCGACGACCGCGAAACACCACCTGCTGGCGACTAAGAATGAACCAATTACCAATGACCAATTACCCATTCCCAATTCCTAAATGTTAGTAATGATTAGTAATATTGTCGCAATTTACCGCAAAGAACTACAAAGCTATTTTGCCTCGCCATTAGCCTATGCCATCGCAGCAGTGTTTTGGCTAATCACCGGCTACTTTTTAATAGCCATCCTCCTGGCCCCCGACGGGTTAATTCCCCAAATTGGCCAGCGAGACCAAATGGGAATTACCGAACCTCCCATCGACGTAGCCTACGAATTCCTGCAACTCTTCCTGCGAATCATGGGTTCCCTTTCGTTGTTCGTACTACCCGCACTCTCAATGGGACTTTACGCAGAAGAACGCAAACGCGGCACCTTAGAACTATTAGCTACATCGCCCTTAACAAACTGGGCAGTTGCTACGGGCAAACTCCTCGGCGTTTTAACATTTTATACCACAATGTTGCTGCCCCTGCTGTTCTGCGAGGCGATCGCCCTCAGTTCCTCAACCCCACCCGTACCCCCCGCAGTTCTCCTGCTAGGACACGGTGGCTTAATATTACTAGCAGCAGGAGTATTGTCCCTCGGAATGTTTATTTCCTCCCTCACAGACAGCACAATTTTATCAGCCATCCTCACCTTCGCTCTAGTATTATTTCTCTGGGTGATCGATGCAGCCGCCGTCGGTATCGGTGGCCCCTTCGGAACAGCATTAGCACATTTGTCGCTCCTAACACATTACACCAATCTTGTCAAGGGAGTTTTCGATACCAGCAGTTTAATTATGTTTGCCAGTTACATAATTTTAGGAGTATTTCTGACCGCCCAATCCATCGATGCCTTGCGATATCAGCGTTCTTAAAAAAATCAGGGCAGGATTCCGGGAATAAACAGGGGAGAGTCGGAGAGTGGGAGATTAAAGGAGAGGCCACCAATTTCCAATGCCCTGTTTGGCCAATGCCCAATTCCCAATTCCCAATTCCCAATTCCCAATTCCCAATTCCCAATTCCCAATGCCCAATTCCCAATTCTCAATTAATGTTAGTTATTCCACTAATTGCTTGAAAGAATGAGATTTATAGATCCCAAAATCGACTTTGCGTTCAAAAAAATATTCGGTTCCAGCAACAGCAAAGACATCCTGATTAATTTTTTAAACGCCATCCTTTATGAAGCACAGCCGCTCATCGAAGACTTAGAAATAATCGACTCCCAACCAGAAAATCCAACTCTGGGGGCCCAAGAGACACGCCTAGATGTCAAAGCCACAATTAACGGCGACAGAATCGCCCTCGTTGAAATTCAACTGCTCAACGTGCCTTCCTTCGGGAATAGAGTTTTGTACAACGCTGCCAAAAGCTACAGCCAGCAATTAACAGGAAAAGACCGCTATGAAAGACTAAAAACAGTAATTTCCTTGAAAATTGCCGATTTTGAAATGTTTGAAAATCAGACAGAATTTATGTCGCGGTTTGTTTTTCAAGAAAAAGAGCAACAGTTTCAGTGTCCAGATACTGAAATAGAATTAGTATTTATCGAACTGCCCAAATTTAGCAAGGAATTAGCAGCATTAGAAACAACCGCCGACCAATGGATTTACTTTATCAAAAACACCAGCACTCTGGAGACAGTACCAGAAACACTGAGTGCAGTTCCAGAGATTAAGAAAGCTTTGAGAATTGCCAGGGAAGACAACTTCACTCAGGAAGAATTAAAGGAATTGCAGAAGCAAGAACTGTGGATTCAAGACCAGCAGATTGCCATAGAGATAGCAAGAGAACAGGTGACAAAAACAGCTCAACTCTCGTTAATATTGCGTCAGCTTGTGCGGCTTTTAGGCACAATACAACCGGAAACAGAAAACTGCATCCGTCAATTAAGCGTAGAGGAATTAGAAAACTTAGGAGAGGCCGTGCTGGATTTCAAACATCCGTCTGATTTAACAGCATGGTTGCAGGCTAATGCGATATAGAATAACATTCTAGAACCGGAATTGGGTCACTCAATATTTACCTTATGAAAATTAGAAAAAAAAATTGGAAATACGTTTTTTTGCTGGGCCCCCTCCTAATCGCAGCGGGGGTAACAGCAGCACTTGTATCCGGAGTATGGGAACCCCTGACAGTCGGTTTAGTTATTGCTGGAACAGTGACGATCGCACTTTGGCTGCTATATTTGAGTTACGAACAAAGCTTTTGGGGGCAGCGTTCCACTCAAGCCAGCACCAACGCCCTGATTGCTACCCTCGCCGTCTTTGTGATTCTCGGAGTAATTAACTTCATAGCCGTTCGCTATCCCGTCCGCATCGACTTAACCGAAAGCCAACAATTTACCCTCGCCCCGCAGACTCAACAAATACTGCGAAATTTGCAACAAACAGTCAAAGTTTGGGTGTTTGACCCCACCCAAAATCCTCAAATCAAAGAATTGCTGCAAAGCTACAAACGCGAGGGAGGCGAAAAGTTCCAATTTGAGTTTGTTGACCCGGTAGTCCAACCGGGAAAAGCGCGGGAATTTAGCATTACCAGCATCGGAGAAGTATACCTGCAATCCGGTGACAAAAAACAGGTGCTGCAAAAAGGCGGCACTGCTTTTGGTAGCGACCCGAATCAAGGTCTTTCAGAGATAAAACTTACCAATGGCTTAGAAGAAATTCTTAGCACTCGCGTTGCTACAGTTTACTTTTTGCAAGGGAAAGGAGCCCGCCCGCTAAAGGAAGGTCAAGGCGGAATTCAGCAAGCTGAAAAAGCTCTGAAAGATAAATACTACAACGTCCAAACACTGAATTTGACCGAACGCAAAGAAGTGCCAGAAGATGCAGATGCTTTAATCGTTCCCGGCCTGGAAAAACCGTTTTCAGATACAGAAATTAAAGCACTAAAAGCTTATCTCGATCGCGGCGGCAGTTTATTGTTAATGGTAGACCCGGCAATTGATACGGGATTGGACAAAATGCTGCAAGAATGGGGCGTAAAACTAGACGCCCGTTTGGCTATCGATGCTTCGGGTACTGGTCAAAGATTTGGGCTCGGCCCCACAGTTCCCACAGTCAGGCGCTACGGCGAACATCCTATTACTCAAAGTTTTGGCAACGGTATTTCATTTTATCCGTTTGCGCGTGCTTTGGAAACGTCGCCAGTAGAAGGGATAGAGGAAAAACCGCTGATTTGGACGAGTCAGGAAAGTTGGGCCGAAAGCGATTTGACGACGAGGAAATTGGAGTTTGATCAGAAGACCGATCGACAAGGCCCGCTATTATTAGGTGTAGCTTTAGTTCGATCGTCCACTGACAGCACTCCCTTAAAGCCCTCACCTCGACCAACACCAACACCGGTCACGCCTTCACCCCAAGCATCGCCGACAACTTCACCATCGCCGACAACTTCACCATCGCCGACAACTTCGCCGTCGCCGACAACTTCGCCGTCGCCGACAACTTCGCCGTCGCCGACAACTTCACCATCGCCGACAACTTCACCATCGCCGACAACTTCGCCATCGCCGACAACTTCACCCTTGCCGACAACTTCACCCTTGCCGACAACTTCGCCGTCGCCGACAACTTCGCCAACAGCTTCCCCAATTAGCTATTCGGTGATTGTCTCGCAAGAAGCTACGCCTCCAGCATTACCGACGACTTCGCCAACACCAGCAGCATCTCCCACAGCATCTCCCACAGCATCTCCGACACCGACACCAGAAACATCTCCCACAGCATCTCCCACAACATCTCCCAGTCCAAAGTCAACTCCTTCTGCGCCTTCAACTCCTAGAAAAACATCGCGAATGGTAGTAATTGGCACATCTCAATTTGTGACTAACGGTTGGTTTGACCAACAACTCAATAGCGACGTGTTTCTCAATTCAGTCAGTTGGTTGAGTAAACCAGACCAGCAAAGCTTTTCTATCAGTCCGAAAAAAGCTACCAACCGCCGCATTAACATGACGCCCATCCAAGTAGGATTGCTGGTTTTAGCTTGGCTAATTTGGCCTTTACTCGGACTGGGAATTGGCGGCGCTATCTGGTGGAAGAGAAGATAAGTTAGTGGACTGTTGACTGTTGACTGTTGACTGTTGTCAGTTGACTGTTGACAGTTGTCAGTTGTTATTAATAACAGACTCCCCAATGCCCAATTCCCAATGCCCAATTCTCAGTTACTATGAAATTGCAGAAAAATACATTAGTATTGATAGCCGTCGCGCTGAGTATGACTGGGTTGGTTGCTTTGTTCGAGATGCAAGTGTCTCCGAAACAGGAAGCCGCTAAGGAAGAAAAACAGAAAATTTTTGCTTTTAAGTCCGATCGCGTACAATTCTTTACAGTCAAAACTCCCGAAAAAATATTGACTTTTGAGCGAGTTTATGCTACAAAAGGAGGCAAGTCTAGCTGGGAAATGAAATTGCCAGTGCAAGCACACGCAAGTCAGGCATCGGTGGATTTTTTGCTAGACAGGCTGGCAACAGGAAAGAGCGATCGCACGATTAATATTACTGCTGCTCAACTGCCAGAATACGGTCTCGACCAACCCCAAGCTACAGTCACAGTAAAACTGGACAACCAGGAAACTCACCGCCTAGTATTAGGCAAAACAGACTTTAGCGGCCGCTTCTTGTACGCTCAAGCCAATCCGCCTTCCGCGTCCTCTCAAAATTCAGCCCAAAATTTGCCTGTGCTGCTAGTGCCATTTGACTTTAAAAACGCCGTCCAGCGACCTTTGTCAGAGTGGAAAAAAGCAGAAGCACCCAAAACAGACAAACCGCAAAAACCCTCTCCGACGCCAAGTCCCGAGAATAAATAGATGCCCAGTCGCTCCTCGATGTTGCACCATTCTCAATAAGCCTTTTATGAACAGGCAAGATGCCTGTTCCACAAAGAGTGAATTTTCTTGTGGAACAGGCATCTTGCCTGTTGCTGACAATGGTGCGCTCTGGGATAGAATTTAAGGAACAAATCCCAAAACCTGTGTTGCACCATTCTCAATAAGCCTTTTATGAACAGGCAAGATGCCTGTTCCACAAAGAGTGAATTTTCTTGTGGAACAGGCATCTTGCCTGTTGCTGACAATGGTACGCTCTGG
>NZ_JANMZH010000713.1:0-1711 GCF_031383065.1 Microcoleus sp. OTE_8_concoct_300
AGTAGAAACCCCCAAATTAGTACACATCGTGCGTTCCGCATCCGGCGTAGTCAGCACTACACAAGTACCCGTGGGCTCCTGCGACGACTCAGCAGGATGCACATTAAAATCAATCCCCGCCGCCAGCAAATCTTGCCGATAAAACTCGCCGTTAGTATCCTTAGCAACCTTCCCCGAATAATACGCTTTACCGCCGCTTTGAGCCAAACCAATCATCGTATTTGCCGCCGAACCGCCCGATCGCATTTGCAGCGAATTGTGCTCTAAATCGTGCAAAATCCCCCCCTGCGTTTCCGAATTCATCAGCGTCATCCCGCCACGACTCAGCTCGTGATCGAGCACAAATTCATCTTCTACCAATGCTAGGATGTCTACAAGGGCATTGCCTACGCCAAACACATCCACGGAACGGGAATCTTGATTGTTTTCTGTCATGAGTGCTTTTTTTTGATACTAATTTTGGACTTGTGCAAAACACCCTTTGTTTGGCTATCGACAGTGTAAGGTACTCTGCGCGCACCCTACGTTTCATGGTAAGGTGCGCCCTGTGCACCCTGCGTTTTATCGAAATGTGGGCACGGAGTACGCTACGTTATCGATAGGGTAAGGTGCTTATGGGCGCACCCTACATTTAGATGTTCTGTGTAAGTTTTATAGTAACATTTAGATGTTCTGCGTAAGTTATAACTATATTTGCTTTTATCCAAAATCTAAAATCCCAAATCCCAAATCTAAAATCTAAAATCTAAAATCGATATGACTGATACTTATGTCCCACCTCTGATTCAGCAAATGTTGCAGCCCGGGTTTTACCCGCACGGGGTGACAGAACCAGTGCACCTCATTCAGACTCACGCTTCCTTTGTTTTGCTGACAGGAGATTATACTTACAAAATCAAGAAACCAGTCAATTTTGGGTTTTTGGACTATTCAACCTTGGCAAAACGGCAGCATTTCTGCACCCAAGAATTGCTGATGAACCAGCGCACTGCACCGGAAATTTATTTAGAAGTTTTGCCAATTATTAAAACTGGCGATTCTTTTCAACTTGGCAGCAACTTACCTGCTATAAGTTCTGCCGAAATTGCTGTAGAATACGTGCTAAAAATGCGGGAGTTTCCTCAAGATTCGCTGTTGCTCAGTTTGTTGGAACGCGGACTGTTGACCGAGCAACTTATGGCTGACTTAGGGCGGGAAGTTGCCAACTTTCACAGCACGGCAATTAGTAATAGCTACATTCGCAGATTTGGCGAAGTCAGTCAGATTCGCACAGCAATAGATAACAATTACCTGAGTTCGGAAAAATATATTGGCGGGCCGCAGACTCAGACACAATATCAGGAAACTAAAAATTATACTGATGCGTTTTTCGCGAACAACCCAGAGTTATTTAACCTGCGGATTAGCAATAATAAAATTCGCGAGTGCCACGGAGATTTGCACTTGCGGAATATAGCATTGTGGCCCGATAAAATATTGCTGTTCGACTGCATTGAATTTAACGAGCAGTTTCGCTTTGTTGATGTCATGTACGATGTTGCTTTTACAGTAATGGATTTGGAATCGCAGGGGCGCAGAGACTTAGGCAATGCTTTTCTCAATACTTACATCGAACAAACAGGGGATTGGGAAGGACTGCAACTGTTGCCTCTGTATTTAAGCCGTCAAGCTTATGTTAGAGCGAAAGTAACTTCGTTAATGTTGGAAGATC
>NZ_JANMZH010000738.1:0-16184 GCF_031383065.1 Microcoleus sp. OTE_8_concoct_300
ACTTTTTTCTACAGTCCTCTTTAAAGGACTTTCGCTATCAGCCAGGAAATGAATTCCCTGGCGGATTGGCGGACTGTCGGACTTATCAGAGTGTAGCAGATATCATCTACTAAAAAAACCATGAAATCAACACACAAAAAAACCCGCTTTTTCCTAACCTTTCTCTCATTTACCGCCTTAGCAATGTGGGAAATAGGACTTTTCGCCCCATCCCAAACAGCCACAGCCCAAATTACCCCCGCAACCGACGGCACGAATACTCAAATTACTCCCAGCGGCAACCAATTAAACATCCAAGGCGGACAACCATCTGGCGACGGTGCAAATCTCTTTCACAGTTTCCAAGAATTTGGTTTAACTCAAGGGCAAACTGCCAATTTTATATCTAATCCCAATATCCGCAATATTTTAGGGCGAGTTGTCGGCGGCGATGCTTCGCTGATTAACGGATTAATTCAAGTTACGGGCGGCAATTCCAATTTATTTTTAATGAATCCGGCGGGGATTGTTTTCGGAACAAATGCCAGTTTGAACGTGCCTGCTGCTTTCACTGCTACTACTGCGACGGGCATCGGTTTTGGCAATAACTGGTTTAGTGCGACTGGTACAAATAATTATACTCAATTAGTCGGAAATCCTAATACTTTTGCTTTTACCAATCTACAGCCGGGAGGAATTGTCAATTTCGGCAATTTGGCAGTGGGACAAGGGCAAAATTTAACTTTATTGGGCGGCACGGTTTTGAGTACGGGACAAGTTTCTGCACCGGGAGGAAATATTACTGTTGCCGCTGTACCGGGTGAGAGTTTAGTCAGAATTAGTCAACCGGGAAATTTATTAAATTTAGAAATTCAGCCAATTACTGATGCTTCGTTACCTATCACAAATTATCAATTATCAGTTTTATCACTCCCTCAATTGCTGACAGGAAAAGCAGAGAGTCACGCAACGGGAGTGACAGTTAATAATGATGGGACTGTACAGTTGACTGGTGCAGGAGTAATCGTGCCAACTCAGTCAGGGACTACAATTATTGCTGGTAATATTAATGTCTCTGGGGATAATGGAGGGAGTGTAAATGTGTTGGGTTCGCGCGTCGGTTTGATGAATGCGAATATCAACGCTTCGGGGATTAATGGCGGTGGGAATGTGCGCGTTGGCGGTGATTACAAGGGTCAAGGTACTGTGCCAAATGCCCTGGGGACATTTGTGAGTAATGATTCCACAATTAATGCTGATGCTATTCTAAATGGTGAGGGTGGTCGCGTCATCGTTTGGGCGGATGAAGTGACAGGTTTTTTGGGTAATATTAGTGCTCGCGGCGGCAGTAATTCTGGCAACGGTGGCTTTGTAGAACTCTCGGGCAAGGAAAATTTAATCTTTCGAGGAGATGTCAACGTTAGTGCAAATAACGGAATAAATGGCACGATTTTGATAGATCCAAGAGATATTATTATTCAGGTAGGAGGCACAGGAGCAAATGATACTGATCTCGACCCAAATGTTCCTTCAGGTGATGTCGCAGGCACGATTTTATCGTCACATGGTGGTAGCGCAACAGATTTCACGATTAGCGATACAAAGCTAACTTCTTTAACTGGCAATATTATCATTCAAGCAAACCGAGATATTGTTGCTCAGCCAGGGACAAATTTGAACTTTGTCAATCAAACATCTGGCGAAACTATTAGTTTCCAAGCTAATAGAGATATTCAGCTAAATACCAATATTGAAACAGCAGGTGGGTCGGTCAATTTTTCTGCGGGTCAAAACCTGACAGCACAAAATGTTAAGACAAATGCTGGTAACTTGAATTTTTCTGCTGGTAATCAGTTGACAGTTGGTGCAATTAATTCAGGTAGCGGTAATATCACTCTAACAGGCAACGAAATTGACTTGACAGGAGGTTCTTTTTCTGTGCGAGGGACTGGCAATTTAGTCATCCAGCCTGCAACGCCCAGCCAAGATATTATTATTTCTGGCAGCGATAACAGCACAGCAGCCTTAGATTTTACAATAAATGACTTAGTTAGACTCTCTTCTGGGTTTGCCTCCATGACAATTGGGCGTCCTGATGGAAGCGGCACTATTACAATTAACGAAATAAGTATCGATGTACCAGTAACGATTCAATCACCGCTAGGTAATGGACGAATAATTGCAACTGGGGAAATTAAACTAACGAGCGGAGCGCAAACTCCATCTATTACCTTAATAGCAAATCAGGATATTTCTATTCAAAGCATCTATACAGGTAATTCTGATAGTCAAGGCCCAAACATTACCATCCAGGCTGGGGGTAACATTACTGCAACTACTCTGAATGTCAGCTCATATTATAAAAATGGAGGGAATATTAGCCTGACCAGCAATAACGGTGGAATTACTGTGGATTCTCTAACCTCGGAAGCCGGAATTAGTTTCCATATTGGAGATGCTAACGCTGGCAACATTACTTTGAAAGCTGCTAATAATATCGCTATAAGTTCAGGTATTAGATCGCTTTCTGGTCGTCCTAATAAAGCTTTTCCTATAGGTCTTAGTAGTAGTGCAACTGCGCTCGATGATAACGGTAACGCCTCCACACCTGATCCTAGCCCTCCTCCTGAGCCTACTGGGGCTAACGGCAATTCTAACGGTGGCAATGTTAGCATCACTAGCACTAAGGGAAGTATTTTGATTGGTGAAGAGGGCATCCGCGCCTACTCTTATCCTAGAAGTAAATCAGGTACTACCGCCCTTAATGCTAATAGCGGTTCAGTTAAGCTTGAAGCTTCTGGTGATATTACAGTGGGTTCTATAGCGGCATTTGCAGGTCAAGGTACTGATACTGTTTTTAAGTTTTCTGGCGCTACTCCTATTTCTGTAACTGGTACATCCAATGCAGGAAACCTCACTGTCACTACTAAAAATGGTTCAATTACTGTTAATTCAGCTATTGATCTGTCATCTGACAAAGCCACTGGTGGTTCAATTGATTTCCAGGCTGGAGGTAATATCACCACTGGTGAAATCCGAACGCACGGTCAGCAACAGGGTGGAAGCATAAATCTGAATAGTGGTGGTTTTATAGATACAAAAGCTGGGAGCTTATCTGCGTTTTCTGATAAAGGCAATGGCGGTAAAATTAGCTTGGAAGGTTCTGGTAACATTACTACCAGCAACATTAGCTCAACTGGCTTCCAAAACGGCGGTTTCATCACCTTTAAAAGTGGTGGCAGTATCGATACTACCGCCGGAATTATCAACGCAATGGGCGGCAACAACGGTGGTAATATTTCCCTCGAAGCCACAAAGAATATCACTACCGCCGGAATTGGGAACTCGGCTGTATTGTTAAGCGGGTTCAATGCCAATAGTGGCAATCTTCGCATTCAAAGCGGCGGTAATATCAACACAACTGCCGGCCCAATTATTACCGCTGCGGCGAATGGTAAGGGCGGAGATATTACCATAAACGCTCAAGGAAATGCTTCGACATCGGATATTAATTCCCGCACTTTCGCTCCCAGCATTACTGTTAAGGGTGGCAATATTGATGTCCACGCAAAGGACAGTATTACTGCCAGTGGCACGATCGAAACTAACCGCAACAACATTACTTTTAACGCTCCGGTAACATTAGGTAACGACCTGTCGGTCAACATTTTAGAGACTGGCGATATTACTTTTAAGTCTACTGTTGATGGGCCTCACACTCTTACTGTGAAGCCAGAGGCGGGAATTGTACAGTTTGGCGATGATGTTGGCAGCCTCAATCCCCTCAACAGCATCAATATTCGAGACGATATCCCCAAAAATCCCGTCGCAATTAACATTATTACTACGAATAACATTACCGCAAAAAATATTACCTCAACCGCCGGAATTTCTCTGTTTAGCGACAAAGGAGAAATTACCACAGGTAATCTCGATGCGACTTCCCATAACAAGGGCGGTAATATTGCTTTGAGCGCTGGAACTAATATTTTGGCGGGCGATATCAATACCTCGTCTGCTGGTAATGGTGGCAGTATCTTGCTCGACGCTACCGGAAGTCTTACTGTTGGTAAAATTGACTCTTCGGCGCAGGGGAAGGCAGGGAATGTCACGGCTTATAACCGCAGCACTTCTGGCAATATTACTGTGAGTCAAATTGATGCTCAGAGTCAGGGCAGCGGTACTGGCGGAAATGTGGAGATTCTGATGGGAGGGTTTTTTCGATCGCCCAATTCGTTCACAGACAGAAACGGCATCAATGCTAGCATTTCTACGGCTGGAAGTCCAGGAGATAGCAACGGCGGTACTATAATTATCCGCCACGGAGGCGCCGGATTAACGCCGTTTATTGTCGGTGATCCTGCCAAAAATGGAACGAGGGGTGCAATTACTAGGGGAAATAGTAATCCCATACAAACAATTTTACCCGATCGCGAATATCTCTATACTCACAGACAAGATCGCAGTCTCGCGCAAAATCGCGATCGCATTCAAATTATTTCCGTACCGTCGCCAACGCCTGCACCCACACCCACAGTTACTCCAACGCCTACACCCACACCTCCAGATCCTCCAACGTCTACACCCACACCCACAGTTACTCCAACGCCCGCACCCACACCCGCAGATACTCCAACGCCTGCACCCACGCCCATAGATACTCCAACGCCCGCACCCACGCCCTCACCGCTATTCCCACCGCGTTTGCGCGTCGCACCATCCCCAACACCCGAAAGCTCGATCGCACCATCGGCAACTCCCGAAAGCTCGATCGCACCATCCCCAACACCCGAAAGCTCGATCGCACCATCCCCAACACCCGAAACTTCGATCGCCACCCCATCCCCATCTCCAACACCCGAACTCGCGCCGATCGATTTTTCCCTCATCCAACAACTGCTAAGCACCAATTCCTCAAGACTGCCGCCCCGCACAGCCCGCACACAGCCCTCAACACCCACAACGCCAAACGCTGCTGCCCGCCTAGCTTCGACACCTACCCGTCCCTCTGTTTCCCAAATCACCTCCTCCCTCGCCACTCAACCTGCGATCGCCTCCCAACCTTCAAACGCGCCAAATCCAGCGTCCACAGCCCCTCTTGCCTCTGTAACCCAGCCTCTAGCTCAAATTCAGCCAGTACCTGCAAGTGCGATCGTCCCCGCGCCTGCAAGTGCGATCGTTCCCGCCCCTGCTGTCAGGCAAAGCCAAACTCCCCAAGAAGAGTTAGCTTTTTTAATTGGCGATTTATTGGGAGCTAAAACCTCTATTAGCCAAAATGCTGCAACGGGAAATACCCAATTAAATTGGGAGCGTAACAACGAAACAATTATCTCCCTAGAACTTCCTTACACCCCGTCAGTTAACACGATAGCCGGAGCCGAAGCAGATAACCTGATTTCTCCACAGCCATCGGCGGACAATTTAACTGTTTCAGTCGCAGAAACTCCGCCGGAAATAATCGCTCAAACTCCTAGTTTACCGATTGCTACTTCTGAACCCTTTGACCTCAATCTTTCTAACGTGTGGGATACAATTGCTGCAATAAATACAGCGCCAGTTCAAGATTCACCGACTATTACTCCAGCACCCGCACCAGTTCCAGCACCCGCACCAGTTCCCGTACCCGCACCAATTCCCGCGCCCGCACCAATTCCGACTCCTGCACCAACTCCCGCAGCAGAAACGCCAAATATCCCAAATATCCCCAATCAGATTCCCTCTCAAATAACTCGATCGCTCGTAGAACAAACTCTCGACCAAAACAATGCTAATGATGCTGTTTCCCTAATTGACCAACTGTTTGAACAAGATTACGAAAATGATATTGGGGAAAACTTAACGGATAAAAAAATCAACGTTCAATATGTGAGAGAAACTCTGAAAAAGATTAAGGAAGAAACCGGAAAACAAGCAGTCATTGTTTACGCGATCGTCCGGCTCAAAGAATTATCCCTAGTTTTAGTAGTCCCCGACGGCCCTCCGATACTCAGAAACATCTCTGTCGAGAGCAAAGATTTGCTAGCAACAGTCGCAGAGTTTCATCGTTCTTTGGGTCAAGCAAATGATTATGAAAATGAAGAATATTTGCCAATTGCTCAGCAACTTTACCAGTGGTTAATTGCGCCTATAAGTCCAGATTTAGAAGGATTAAATATCGATACGCTAGTGTTTTCATTCGATGCCGGTTTGCGCCAATTACCCCTAGCAGCTTTGCACGATGGCAAGCAATTTCTAGTAGAAAAGTACAGCCTCGGCTCAATTCCCAGCGTCAGCTTGACTAACACCAATTATCAAAGTTTGCAAAACGCTCAAGTTTTAGCAATGGGTGCGTCAGAGTTTCCCCACACCGATAAACCTAAATTGCCGGGAGTGCCGATCGAATTATCTGCAATCGTCGGTACCAGAAGCGACAGGAAAAAGCAAGCTGGCTTCAGCAGAAATGAAAGTTTTCTCAATCCTGCTGGCGAATTTCCGTTGTGGCCTGGCCGCTTTTTTCTCAATCAAGATTTTACCCTGGAAAATCTCAGCAGACAGCGACAGCAACAGGCTTTTGACATTGTTCACTTAGCTACTCACGCCCGCTTTCCCCTAGGCCCAAACGGACGCAAGGAAGCTGAGATTGATTTGTGGAATCGCTCTTTGGCGCTGGATGAATTTAGGCTGGCGAGGTGGTACGATCGCCGACAAGTAGAGTTATTAGTGCTGAGTGCTTGCGAAACGGCGATCGGCGATAACACAGCAGAAATGGGATTTGCTGGACTGGCCGTCCGCAGCGGTGTAAAATCAGCCCTAGCGAGTTTGTGGAAAGTTAATGATATCGGCACTTTGGGACTGATGACCGAATTTTACCGCCATTTGCGATCGCAGCCAATTAAAGCGGAAGCGCTCAGAAAAGCTCAACTGGCAATGATCCACAAACAAATTGTAGTAAAAGACGGTCAATTGCGGGGAACTCAAAGCGCGATCGACCTTACTCAATCAGCACAAGTAGCAAATTCAGATTTGTCTCACCCGAAGTTTTGGGCCGGATTTACAATAATTGGCAGTCCTTGGTAATAGGCGATATCTCTAGGGAAACGGCACGGCGCCCTCTCCGGCGCCCAGAGTAACAAAGACTACTATCTTTTTATGTCATAAATTTGCTATGAAGAGTACAACTCAACTCTAGTGGAGCAAAACCAGTGGGCACTTTTGATAAAATATTCAATTCAGAAGACAAATCCGAAGCAAGCTTTACTCCAGAGGAATCCCTAGCAGCCGTAGCACTTGTCGCAGCGGAGGCAAATTTCCCTGATACGAATGCTGATATCTTAGAAAGCATACTTTTGGAATCAGAAATATTTGCTGAATACTCCGAAGATGATATGTTAGCAATGTTTGAAAGATTCGACGGTATTGTCGCCCAAGACGGTTTAGCAGCATTATTTAATACTGCTTGGGAATCCATGCCAGATGAGTTAGTGTTGGATACTTTTGCAATAACCGCAGCAATGTTTGTCGGAAATGGAGAAATATCTCAGAAGCACCAGGCTTTTCTCCAGGAATTCCAGCAAGCATTAGGTGTGGAAGACGAGGAAGCTGCGGAAATTATTGAGGAGGTAATTGCTGCTTACTCGGAAGTAGAGGGCGAAGAGTCTGAGGTAGATGGGGAATTGTACGTATCTCCTGAAGGCAATTTTAGCGTCCCCATTCCAGTTGACGAGCAACGAGGGGGGAGAATTGACGAGGAAGAAGGCTCTGTGGCATTTTCTGACGACTTTGGTGTTTTGCTGAAAATAGATTATTTCCCTATTGCTGGTGAAGTGGAAGAAACAATCGAGTCGGTTGGCGAGGAAGCTTATCTCAAGTCTTTTTTAGACAATTTTGTTTCTGAGGCAATTCTTACTAATATTGCCAACTCTAAGTTACTTCACGCGGAATATTTAGAAGATGAAGAAGCTTATTTCGCGGTTGTCGATTTGCCTGCGGGTGCAACTATGAGTATGCAGAAAAACCAGGGCCCGGTTACTCGGCTGGATGCTTACCGGGGACTTATGGCTTTTATCGCTGACGATTTTTGCTACACGGTAAGCTGTCAGCGAATTTATCAGGAGGGGGACGAATTGGGTTCCCTTGAGTCTGAAGTTGAGGGAATTTTGAACAAGATTTTCGAGTTTATTGAGACTATCGAATTCTCGGCACTCGAATAATATCAAATCCGTTAGCATCGTCCTGTATTCATCTCTCTCTTCTCTTCCTCTGCGTTCTCTGCGTACTCTGCGGTTTAATCATTCCAATGCAACCGGAATTGATATAAAATAGTGCGATCGAAAACAGGCTTTTTTGAGCGGTTCTCGATCGCACTTCCAGATACATTCAGTCAACCACAGTCTAGAGACAGCAGCAATTAGCCGCCATTTTCGACTAATTAGTAGTCTGAGCTTCCACCAATCTTTGCTTGAGTTCTTCCAGAGCGCTCGCCCAGCGCGGATCTGGCTGCACCGAGCCGGAATCGGCGTTCGACACCGTTGTTGCTGACTGATTGCGGCGAGACTTGTTGTTGTCACCCCGACGGCGATTGCTTTTACTAGGAGCTCCTCCACCTTGGGTAGGGGTCCCCTCGCGCTGCTGTTGCTGCGGCACAGGTACAGGCAGCGACGGCGAAGTCGATGCAGACACCAACTGCGGTGACTGCGGCGACGACTGCTGCTGATCTTCTTCGCCCTTCTCAGATTTACCCTTAGACCGGGGCAGTGCCTTCTCTATTTTCAGCGGGTTTTCTTTGAACATCAAGCCGTTGTATTTCTCAATAACTTGGTCGGCTTGTTCGTCGGTTAGCACCGTCACAAAACCGAAGCCTCTGCATTTACCAGTTTTGCGGTCTGTAATTACCTTTGTGGTAACAGATTCGCCCTCCGGCGCAAAAACTTCTTGCAATTCTTGGCGATCGAGTTCCTTGGGTAGGTTGCCAACATAAAGACGAATAGACATGAAAAATTCCTCCAGACTTGGATTTTAATTAATTTGCTCGAACAGAATTCCCTGAAGTCAACTGAATATTTACTTCAGGGAAACACCACATAACCGGAGAATTTGCACATTCCTCCCACCAACCTTGACAGATCCCCCCACCTTTTAGAACAAAAAGATGATTTACTCTGATAAGGCAGGAACTTAACCGCCGATGCAGAGAGCTTTTAAATCTCAGGTTGTTGTGTAAACTTTTAGTCATCACTCAAATGTTGAGGCTATTGGCTATTCTGTATTACTTGCTTCCGGTTTTGATTCAGAATGTTTATAGCCAGGGCCGTGTAGAAATTTATGTCCAAGGATGTGTCAATTGCCAGCGATCGGAATGCCAGTATTCAGTTTAATACAGTGATGGGTAAAATCGCTAACATTTTTTTAGCCAGTAATCTTACCTGGTTCCTAATCTCGCTCCTAATGCTGAGAACTACTCACTTACCCGGTATCCCTTAAATTGGGCCCGGCAGCGTCCGACCATTCTTTAAAGGTATCACAGCCTTGGTAACAGAGCTAGTTATTTAGGAAGATTTCAGGGTGAATTTAACGGAAACTACATCTGAATCACTTTTGAGAATTCATCCCGCACAGCAATAATAGCGGTCGAAAAAAAACAGCCGACAAGCGGCTGGCTGTACTTGCTGTGTTGGGATGTTGACAATTTTTACGCAATGCCTTATCGATTTTAGCCAACTGAAGTTATCGCGCTATTTGCTTTAATCCAATTCATGTAAATAAATGTAACAGAATGTCGGTAAAAAAGCAACTTTTCTTTACGAGGGAAGAAGGAAGAAGACTGTAGGCCTTAGTGACAACTTACGCCTGAAACCCCTGAGAAATCTCGCTTTTACCTAAGTCTAGATCCCCCTAAATCCCCCTTAATAAGGGGGACTTTGAGCATATTTCTTGTCCCCCCCTTATTAAGGGGGGCTAGGGGGGATCGAACCCTAATCGTCAAACAGCAGACTGGTACTACATTTGAGGTTACGTTGACACCAATGAATAGTAGGGTGCGCCACCAGCACCGAGAACATCGCCCATCCGCTGTTTAACTCAAAACCGATCGATGCTGCGCGTGGTTGGCGACTCCTGCGGCAATCCGTGAAGCGTAGCTATCCCGTAGGGAATCGCTATTCCTCACCTTGGGCCCTGGATAATGATGTATGCGCCCCACAAAGCAGCAGCAAAAGCCAAAACCGCAGACCAAATCGGATGTCCGCTGTCACTGACTCTCCCTTCTTGACTGCGGAGAGTTTCAAGGTCGATCGCCACAGTAGCACCCCGGCGCAGCCAACCAATCGCCACAACAGATTTTCCGATCAAATCGCTAGGGCGAGTAGTGTCTTTGATAAAAAATTGCCACAAAGAGCCAATGTAGCCAAACCTCGAAACATGGTGCAACCTCACCAAACCCGTCTCCGTTTGCAAAATCAAATCTTGTCCCAGCCAATTACCCATACCCGATCGACCCAAAAGTTGCCCTTCGAGCCGCACCGGTTGAGCATCCAGGGGTAAACTCTCGGGATTTGACAAAATTTCCGGCACACTCGGCGAAGCGGTTTCTTTCGGTGTAATGTCCGGGAAGAAATAATTGATCCGTATGAAAGTACCGAGAGAAAACCCGATCGGCAAACAGCCCCAAATAATCGATCGATCGCCCCACAGCCAATCCAGCAGCCAGAAACTCGTCCTAGAAAAAATCCCCCCAATCAGCCAAAGCAGCGCCACTATCCCCAAACTCATCGGAATCCCAAAAAACGGCGCGCCCTGTAAAAATAGTTTTGAGTCTTTAAATTCTAGTATTGACTTAAACAGAGACAATTTTCCTTTCCTGGGTTGTTCTTGCACTCCCGCCTTTGCCAAATCTAACTCTGTCTCCAGCTTCCAGAATTGAGCATAAAGAGCCAACAGCTTCAAACGCTCTCCCAGCAAAGGATGCGCGCTGTTAACCGTCAACCAATTGCGCTCCTGATTGCTGACATCCCACAGCAAAATCTGTTCCAGGGGCGCGTGTAATGCAGCAGAACCAAGGGTTACAGCTTGTCCAACCCCTACAGGTAACAATAGATCGAAACTTTCGAGGAAAAAGCTAGTTTGTTTTTGCTGCTGGATATTAGCAGCAATGCCGATCGCAATTTTAGCCAGTGCCCGCGTCAAACCGTTAGGATTGCCCGTAATTTGCGCAGCAGTGTGATCGCTAAAATACACTCTGCGGCGCGACACCCACAACATCGGCCAGCGCAACAACTTATAAATCCCGTAACTCGTAGCAGAAATTGCAGCGGCGACAAATTTGACAGCAGAACGGAAAAACTCGATCGTCATTAAATCACACAACCGCTCTTGCCAGTGCGCCACCTGCCAATAAATCAAGTAAGGAATCTGAATCACCAGCAGCGCCAGCGACATCGGCGCAAAATCCCAGTGAGAGATATGGGCCAACTCCCGCGCGAAAATAGTAGCAATTTCATCATCGGTCAATTGTTCCAACAGCCCGCGACTCACAGTAATCCGAGCAAAACGGGGCAAACCGCCGTAACTGAAAGCTACAGGAACATTCAGCGGCAAGAGTTTCAGCACCGGCGTCGGCATATTTTGCTTGGTACAATAACTTCGCAGTACCCGACTAGCTTCCTTGCTGTGCTTGGATAAAACCGACCCGCGCAGGGTTTCGATGCCGCAAAACAGTTTCAGCAGCGCATCTATCAGCCAGGGAGACGAGGCCAAAAGCAATCCAAAAACCATCTGAACAAAGGGAGTTGGATCGCGGTAAAAAAGCTGAATCGGCGCGAAAATAGGCAGTCTACTGAATATGTAAAGCTGAACCAACAGAGAATTAGTGTTTGTCAGCAGGAATTGCAGCACAAACCGGGCTAGAAAAAATAGGGCGATCGTACTTGCAAGGACTTGTACCCGAAAATCCAGCAACTTCAGCCGTTTGAGGGGGCGCGGGCTTTTGGCGCGCCCTGCTTGGCGCCAAGTGAGTTGGTAAGTATCTGGGCTGGCGACTCCGGGGATATCTTTTGGGAAATCCGAACTATTTTCGCCGCTAATTTCTGTGTCGGGTGCGGTTTCTGTCGAGTTTTCCGGTTCAGAAGTCTGACCTGTGGGGGGTGGAGATGGCGGGGAAATCGGTTGCGATTTGGCGTTTCCAGGCGCGGCAGGCGGCTCAAAAGGTAAAAATCCTGTTTTTTGATCTGCGGTCGGTCGAGCGCCCCCTATCGATTTTTTCGGCGATTTAGTGCCTGCATCAAAGGCGACAAAGCCTGTTTCGGGGGGAGTTTCTGGGGATTTTGGTTTATTTGCCGGTGGTTTTGGGGGGGGAGGAGGGGGAGGGGTTAATTCTGTTAAAGTGCGATCGGCCCAAGTTTTGACTTGAGGGTTGGGACTTTTGGCGAGGGAAGAGCACAGGGCGATCGCCTTTTTCAGATTACCGGTTGCTTTGTACGCAGCCACCAACCCCATCTGCGCGCGGATTCCCGACGGCCCATTGGCTGCGGTTTGGGTAACGGATTCTAAAAGGGCGATCGCGGTGGGGTAATCCTGTTGTTTCAAAGCTGCTAGCCCAGCCTCTAGAGACTGTTTTGCAGATGAATCCGCCGGATTTGGATTAGTGGGAGGTGCCATGACTGTGCTTTCGCTAGCGTCCTTTATTAAGATAGCTTGGCTGGTCGATCGATAGCTGTTCTAACACAGCTCTATTTCTGTGTCACCATTTGTTGCAGTTTCTTCGGCGGTTGAAACCGCTTAACAGTCAAACTTTCGGCGACTCCCAGCGGACGATCGTTGCGATCGGGCAGGAGTTTAAACCCCTCCCTCAAAGCTAAAGTCTTCGCTATGAGGACTGAAGATTTATGCTAAATCCGGGTTAAATATTTCCTCGATCTCTTAGTTTCTTAGAGAGGGACGAGAGTTTGTGGAGACGCGATTTCCATCACCGAGCCCATCTAATTTTTGCTTATAATTAAATTAACACCTCACCTGCACATTTATGCCAATTGACGACGAAGATTTTGAAAGCGAATCTATTAGCGGCGATCGCCAATTGCGACTATTCACAGGCAGACACGAATTTACTCGCCGATTTGCCATTTATTTAAACGAAGACCCGCCCCGCGAACAAATTTTGTATTTTTACGGCGATGGAGGCAACGGCAAGTCATTGCTGCTAAAACACTTGCAGGTTAACTGCTGCAAAAGATTTTCGCCGCAGGTTTGGCAACAATTGCGCGCACTCCCAGAATCACAAGCCGCCGAAGTTGCTAATTTCGTCCGCCACGCTGAACCTAAAACCTATACTCCCATACCCGCAGTCAGGCACGATTTCGGATTGATACCGATTAAAGAAGATAAACCGCAAGATAGATTTTACGGGTTGCTGATGTTGCGGCGCAATCTGGCAGAAGCAGCAAAGAAATATAAATTTAAGTTTCCCAATTATGATTTTGCTTGCTTTTGGTATTTGCTGAACAAAGGCGAGTCAAACGCAACTCTCGAACAACTTTTCCCCGATGATGTAATGGAATTGTTGACACCTGCGATTGAAGCTTTAGCGGGATTTCCCGTGGTGGCGCAAGCTGTAGCACTCCTCAAATGGCGAGATAAACTGGGCGGCATTGAGCGGGCGATGGAATTAATTAAAAATCGCTTGGGTGTCAGCGACGACAAGGCGGAGGAAATTCGCCGCAAAGATATTGATACTGAGTTAATCGACTGTTTGCCGAAATTGTTTGCAGGTGATTTGAATGCGGCAATGGCTGGCAGAAATAAACCAGAACGCCTCGTCATGCTGTTCGATACTCACGAGAAATTGTGGGATGAAAAACGCAGTTTTCAGGGAATAAAATTTTGGTATCAAGATGAGTGGTTTCGGCGGTTGTTGAGGGCATTGGATTACAAATTGGGGATTGTGGTTGCGGTGGCGGGGAGAGATTGTCCTGTCACACAACTGCGGTGGCAGAATGCGCCGAAACCGATTCACGCAGATTGTATAGATGCACAATTGGTTGGGCATTTGTCTGCAGCCGATGCTAGGGATTACCTGCACAAAGTGGAGATTGACAAGGCAGATTTGGCTGATGCTGTGATTAAATATGCCAGCGTCAATCCTGATGATAGTTGGGAGAATTTGCAGGTACATCCGTTTTATTTGGGTTTGTGCGCGGATGTGGTGCTGGCAGAAAGAAAGCGGGGAATTGAGTTGCTGTCGTCGGATTTTGCGCTGATTCCGAAGTTGGAAAATAAGACTGCGGAGTTAACGGATCGGTTGCTGAGTTATGTAGATCGCGAAGTGCGATCGGCGGTGCATTCGCTGAGTGCGTGTCGCGCTTTTGATGAGGATTTGTACATAAAATTGGGAGCAGGTTGCCACTTCCAGGCAAGTAGTGCAAATTTTGAGATTTTGACGAGTTTTTCCTTTGTGTGGAAGGAGGCGCAGCGGGGCGAAAAGTGGTATCGAATTCACGATTTATTGCGGCGATTGGATGCGGATCGGGATAACCAGAAAACTCGCAGGGCTCATGAAGTTTTAGAGGGCTATTACCGGGAATTGGGGAATGCGGCTGAGGCAATTTTTCATGCTAATCGCTTGGATTGGAAACGGGGTGTAGATGAATGGAAAGAGGTGTTTAAGGAAGCGTCGCGGCTGAGTCGTTACAGGGAATGCGAGTCGCTGCTGGAAGTTAGAGGTGAGTTGTGGATTAAAAGTGATTTTAGGCTTGGTAGAATTTCACAATCGGAGGGAGATTACTATGCTCACTTGGCTAGATACGCAGAGGCAAAACAGGAATATTTAGAGGCAGTTGCAGCTTACGATCGCTTCATCATCCTAACTCCGGATGATGAAGCTACGCTCAACAACAAAGGGATTGCGCTGGGATGTCTGGGTAAGTTACAAGCAGATCTAAGTGAATTTGAGGATGCAAAACAGTCTTACTCAGAGGCGATCGCAGCCTTTAATTCTGCTTTACTTATTGCACCGGATTTTATCGCTGCTCTCAACAACAAAGGAAATGCGCTGCAAAGACTGGGTGAATTGCAAGCAAGGATAAGTGAATTTGAGGATGCAAAACAGTCTTACTCAGAGGCGATCGCAGCCTGTAATTCTGCTTTACTTATTGCACCGGATGATATCGCTGCTCTCAACAACAAAGGGAATGCACTGCGATGTCTGGGTGATTTGCAAGCAGGGCTAACTGAGTTTGAGGCAGCAAAACAGTCTTACTCAGAGGCGATCGCAGCCTTTGATTCTGCTTTACTTATTGCACCGGGTTATATCGCTGCTCTCAACAACAAAGGGAAGGCGCTGCAAAGTCTGGGTAACTTACAGGCACGGCTAAGTGAATTTGAAGGGGCAAAACAGTCTTCCTGTGAGGTGATCGCAGCCTTTAATTCGGCTTTACGAATTGCACCGGATGATATCGCTGCTCTCAACAACAAAGGGATTGCGCTGCGATGTCTGGCTGATTTGCAGGCACAGCTAAGTGAGTTTGAGGATGCAGAAATATGTTACTGTGAGGCGATCGCAGCCTTTAATTCTGCTTTACTTATTGCACCGGATGATATCGCTGCTCTCAACAACAAAGGGAATGCGCTGCTAAGACTGGGTGTGTTACAGGCCAAATTATCTGAGGAGCAGGAAGCACTCAAGAATTGGCAAGAGGCACTGGAAATGTGGAATCGATCTTTAGCTATTGCTCCTAATGACGATTCTGTTCGCAGTGGCCGCGATGCGCTGCAAGAATCTCTCAATAATTTGGGTGAGGATACTATCAGCAGTTAGCTCGATCGAAACGAGTAAAAACGCGGCATTAAGGAGGAGGACGTGTCCAGTTAACTTAAACCGAAAGCCCGCCAGGGAATGAATTCCCTGGCTAATAGCAAAAGTCCTCTAAAGAGGACTAATGAATTCTTCAGTCCTCTTCAGAGGACTTTAGCTTTGAGGCAGGGGTTTCAACCCCTGCCGGACTGCCGGACTCAGGGACACAGCGTTAAAGGCCCGCCCTCGAATTTACCTATTTAACCTTGCAGCTTACCGCCCAGATTGTCTCGGCGATGTACTGTCAGCCCGCGAACGACGGATCAGCACGCTGATCACCTGCTTCGGATTAGCCGCACGCTGTGGGGGACTCCAATCGCCCACTTCTGCAAATCCCAGCCGGTACAAAGTGAGTATGGTTTCCCGGACACCCTTGGGCGAACCG
>NZ_JANMZH010000768.1:0-1337 GCF_031383065.1 Microcoleus sp. OTE_8_concoct_300
GAACAGTATAGATCCCTCAGCGCCGGAATGTTTTTTCTGGATTTAGATACAGGAAACTATTTGGATATCAAGGGCGATCGAGTATTTCCGGCCGCGAGTACCATCAAATTACCAATTCTGATTGCTTTTTATCAAGATGTAGACGCAGGCAAAGTTAGCCTAGACGAAACATTAGTTATGAAGTCCGACTTAGTAGCCAGCGGTTCTGGAACTATGCAAGACGAACCAGATGGCACTCGGTTTGGCATCAGAGAAACCGTAGATAAAATGATTACCATCAGCGACAATACAGCCACCAACATGATTATTGAACGTTTGGGGGGAATTGCTAAACTCAACGAGCGTTTTCGCACTTGGGGATTAACTGATACGAAGATTCGGAATTGGCTCGGCGATTTTCAAGGAACAAATACAACAAGTTCTGTGGATATGGTAAAGTTGCTGGCGATGCTGTCTCGCGATAAATTAGTTTCTGAATCGAGTCGAGAACAGGCTTTAGAATTATTGCGGCGTACAACAACTAGAACGCTGCTTCCTTCGGGTTTAGGGGCGGGAGCCGTGATTGCTGACAAAACCGGAGATATCGGCTTTGTAGTTGGCGATGCTGGAATTATTGATATGCCGAATGGGAAGCGTTATTTAGCGGCAATCTTTGTCAAACGTCCTTACAATGACCCGATTGTGAGAGATTTTGTGCGTCGGATTTCGCGGATTGTTTACAATTATTTGGACCAACCTGCGGCGAAAGTACCGGATAATTTACGTTGATAAGACAATTCGGCGATTGAAATCGCTACTCAACAAAAAAAGTCCGCCTTCGCGGACTTGAAGAGAAGATTTTTAATGACTAATGACTATTCTTTGCGCTCGACAGCTACAGTCAAATGAGCCGCCACTGCCCCAACTGTAGCAAGTACAGCAGCAATTGGAAAGACTACTGATCCTGCAACGCCGCCTACCAATGCCGCCATCAGCGGAATGTCTGCCAAAGTCCGCCCTTGCGAGTTTTTGATGACGAGGTGGCGGAGTTTTCCTTGCTGAATTAGTTCTTTGACTTTAGCAATTAAACTGTCGCCGCTAATCTTAAATTCTTCCACTCTGACTTTTTCCTCTGTTGCAAATTCTGAGGCGAATAAAGGAGTTTCAACTGTTGAGTTTGCTGAAGCTCCGGTGGCTGGTGTTTCGTCTTGCATAATCGTTACTTGTTGTTCTAGTTGTGAGTTCATTTTTTGTAAGGGCGGGTCAAAACCAGCCGTTTAATTTCTATACTCTTATCTTCGGCGATCGCACTTGAGAACGACAGGCAAGGAAACCCTACAATCTCCATTCGTACTTTC
>NZ_JANMZH010000842.1:0-1983 GCF_031383065.1 Microcoleus sp. OTE_8_concoct_300
AACCAGCGGTCTGCCTTTTCCTCCTTTCTCTCGCAGTTTCCCGGTAAGCATATTACTGCTACTATGACCGTTTTGTTATTACAGCCGAGTGAGTGGGTCGCAACCATCTATATATTAACTCAAATCAACTCTATATGCCAACTCTTTCTATATTTTTGTTTTGCTTATATCCCAACACCGAACCGGGTACAGTTACGGTGTGGGACTTACGCCAATTGAGTTAAACTTGAGATTTTAGATTTTCCTCCCAGCGGTAAGGTGATCCGTGCGTACCCTACAGATAGAGGTTCTGCGTCCAGGACTGTTTTACAGCAGATTCCACATTTATGAACGACACCCGCCTATCTATCTATCCCCGCCTTAGGGACACGGGATCCGGCGGTTGTCCCTACTTCATAAACCTGGAATACGCTGTAGATTTGTCCTCCCATCTAAAATCTAAAATCTAAAATCTAAAATTGATTAAGCGTGCTTTTTCAACCAGCTAAACATAGCTCGCAAATCTTTACCAACTTCTTCAATAGGATGTTCAGCTTCCCGACGGCGCATGGAAGTAAAGCCCGGTTTGCCGGCTTGGTTTTCCAGAACGAATTCGCGGGCAAATTGACCGGATTGAATTTCGCTGAGAATTTTCCGCATTTCGGCGCGGGTTTGATCCGTAACGATGCGGGGGCCGCGAGTTAAATCGCCGTATTCTGCGGTATTGGAGATGCTGTCGCGCATTTTGGCGAGGCCTCCTTCTACTACTAAGTCAACGATAAGTTTAACTTCGTGCAAACATTCAAAATAAGCTAATTCCGGTTGATATCCGGCGTTAACTAAAGTTTCAAATCCAGCTTTAATTAATGCGCTCAAACCGCCGCACAAAACTACTTGTTCGCCAAAAAGATCGGTTTCTGTTTCTTCGCGGAAAGTGGTTTCAAGGATGCCGGCTCTGGTGCCGCCGATACCTTTAGCATAGGCCATTGCTCGATCGCGCGCTTGACCGGAAGCATCTTGATATACTGCAAACAAACTCGGAACGCCTTCCCCTTGTTCGTAAGTCCGCCGCACCAAGTGTCCAGGGCCTTTGGGGGCAACCATTACTACGTCTACAGTGGCAGGGGGAACAACTTGGCCGAAGTGAATGTTAAAACCGTGAGCAAATGCTAAAACATTTCCTTCTGAAAGGTTCGGTTCAATTTGTTCTTTGTAAACGGTTTTTTGAACTTCATCGGGCAATAAAATCATGATGAAGTCAGCGGCGGCTGCTGCTTTGTCTACCGGGTGAACTGTTAAACCCGCGTCGGTTGCTTTGGCGGCAGATTTGCTACCGGGATACAAACCGACAACGACATTCATGCCGCTATCTTTGAGGTTGAGGGCGTGGGCGTGCCCTTGGGAACCGTAGCCGATGATAGCAATCGTTTTGTTGGCTAAGAGGTCGAGGTTCGCGTCGGTGTCGTAATACATACGGGCCATAGTGCTTGTTTCCTGAAATGCAAATTGGGTGATTGACTGCAAAACTCTCATTTTATCAAAGTAGGGTGCTTTTTTTGCAGAAATTTTCCATATTAAGATTTGGGCGGGGGAAAATTCAGGCCGATCGCCCTGAATTTAGCAGGGTTGGTGGCGGAGTCTGCGATCGTCAAATATAATTGTCAATAGCGTGCTGTGCTGTTGAAAACCTCACATCTTGCACCATTCTCGCTTAACAGGCAAGATGCCTGTTCCACAAGAAAATTCACTCTTTGTGGAACAGGCATCTTGCCTGTTCATAAAAAGCTTATTGAGAATGGTGCAACATCTTGGTGGCGGAGTCTGCGATCGTCAAATATAATTGTCAATAGCGTGCTGTGCTGTTGAAAAAACCTCACATCTTGCACCATTCTCGCTTAACGCAAGATGCCTGTTCCACAAGAAAATTCACTAGACCTCTTGCAAAAGTCATTTTCATAAATTTATTGGACGGGCAAGATGCCCATCCCACAAGAAAAAATAACT
>NZ_JANMZH010000851.1:0-1158 GCF_031383065.1 Microcoleus sp. OTE_8_concoct_300
ATCCTTGTTAATCAAAAATGTTCCCTACAAATTGGCAAAGGAAGAAGTCAAAATGAAAAATTTACTCAGGTTGCTTCTTAAAAGTCAGCACCAGCGAAACCGCTCAGGGCCAGCTCAAACAGACAAGGGTATGACTCTGGTCGAGCTATTAGTCGGAGCAATTATGGCATTTTTAGTCATTACGCCAATGCTGGCTTTTGTAGTCGATATGCTGAATACCGACAGGAGGGAACAAGTCAAGTCAAATACGGAGCAAGACATTCAGGCAGCAGTTGATTTCATCGCCCAAGATTTGAGTCAAGCTATTTATATTTACGATAATAATAGTGCAGATGGTGTCCCCAAACTCCTAACGGGAAATTTCATCCCCTCTGCCGCAACAACAAAGGGAACTCCTATTCTGGTATTTTGGAAACGTCAGCAGCTCAATAATTCTCTTCCTATAGTGCCGGGGCCGGGTAAGATACCAAAAAATTGCGCTCAAAACACACCACTGAAGGGCGCAGGTGCGTGCAACGATACGTATGTTCTATCCTTAGTTGCGTACTACCAAGTTAGTCGCGACCCCGGCATTTGGTGTCAGCCTTCAGGATCTCCGTGTCCTACCCGTATTGTTCGGTATCAAATTCAGGACGGACTGCGAGATCCTACTAAATCGACAGATCCTAATCCAGAAAACCGCTACTTTGATAATGGTGAGCTAAAAAATCCCGACACGCAAAAGCGCAGTGATGCCTTTAACATAGGTACTATCACCCAGGCAGGTTTTGACATCAGTAAGCCAACGGAAAATGTGACGAAGGCAGGCGTTAAGTGGGACCGCGAGGATGTATTAGTTAATTACATCGACCACGGCACTAACCCGGCATTCAAAGGGGATGAATGTAAAACCGCTCTGGGGAATCCCACTACCCAAACTGGAACTACAACGGCACCAATCCAAGAACAAACTCTAAGAGTAACAGATACAGCATCTCCGCCGATCAATAGCTTTTACGCTTGTGTTGATACATCTAAAAACATAGCCAGAGTAACTATCAGAGGAAACAGCCTTCGCCGCCTTCAACCCAACGATACTGATTATAAGGCCGAGAAATCTGCATATTTCCCAACAGCAAGCGTGCAAGTACAAGGTCTCGGTGCGCGAGGAAAATAACT
>NZ_JANMZH010000852.1:0-1149 GCF_031383065.1 Microcoleus sp. OTE_8_concoct_300
ATCCTTGTTAATCAAAAATGTTCCCTACAAATTGGCAAAGGAAGAAGTCAAAATGAAAAATTTACTCAGGTTGCTTCTTAAAAGTCAGCACCAGCGAAACCGCTCAGGGCCAGCTCAAACAGACAAGGGTATGACTCTGGTAGAGCTATTAGTCGGAGCAATTATGGCGTTTTTAATCATTACGCCCATGCTCGGTTTTGTAGTCGATATGCTGAATACCGACAGGAGGGAACAAGTCAAGTCAAATACCGAGCAAGACATTCAGGCGGCGGTTGATTTCATCGCCCAAGATTTGAGTCAAGCTATTTATATTTACGATAATAGTGCAGATGGTGTCCCCAAACTCCTAACGGGAAATTTCATCCCCTCTGCCGCAGCAACAAAGGGAACTCCTATTCTGGTATTTTGGAAACGCCAGCAGCTCAAGAATTCTCTTCCTATAATGGCAAATAAGAAACCAAAGGATTGCGATCCAACAAACACAGCACTGAAGGGCCCAAGTGCGTGCAACGATACGTATGTTCTATCCTTAGTTGCGTACTACCAAGTTAGTGGCGAGCCGGGCATTTGGTGTCAGCCTTCAGGAGCTCCGTGTCCTACCCGTATTGTTCGGTATCAAATTCAGGACGGACTGCGAGATCCTAATAATTCGACAGATACTGATCCAGCAAAGCGCTACTTTGCTCCTGCTGAGCTAAAAAATCCCGACACGCAAAAGCGCAGTGATGCCTTTAACATAGGTACTATCTCCCAGGCAGGTTTTGACATCAGTAAGCCAACGGAAAATGTGACGAAGCCAGGCGTTAATTGGGATCCCCCTGATGTATTAGTTAATTACATCGACCACGGCACTAACCCGCTATTCAAAGGAAATGAATGTACAACCGCTCTGGGGAATCCCACTACCCAAACTGGAACTACAACATCGCCAATCTTAGAAAACACTCTAAAAGTAACAGATACAATAAAGAATATCAACAGCTTCTACGCTTGTGTTGATACAGCGAGAAACATAGCCAGAGTAACTATCAGAGGAAACAGCCTTCGCCGCCTTCAACCCAACGATACTGATTATAAGGCCGAGAAATCTGCATATTTCCCAACAGCAAGCGTGCAAGTACAAGGTCTCGGTGCGCGAGGAAAATAACT
>NZ_JANMZH010000855.1:0-11656 GCF_031383065.1 Microcoleus sp. OTE_8_concoct_300
CTTTAGTAATCTTGACGAACTCCGCGTAAAAGTTCAGGAAATTTTATCATCTTTAACAAATAATGTCATTGGTTTTCTCACAGGATGGTCTTGGATCTTACATTCTTTATCTCTAGCACATCTTTAGAAAAATGGTATAACTCTAGCATTTTTGCAGAGCGATCGCGCATTTGAGAACGCGACAAATTCCCGTGAACTTCCAAACCCATTTGCACGTTTTGCAGCGCCGTCAAACTGCGGTGCAAGTTGTGCGCCTGAAAAATATAGCCAATTTGGCGCCGCGCCTTTACCAAGTGGTCTGAACTTGCTTTGCACATTTCTTGACCGAGAATTTTGAGACTTCCCGATTGACCGGATCTCAATCCGCCAATCAAAGTTAAAAGCGTGGTTTTTCCCGAACCGGAAGGTCCCGTCATCAGCACGATTTCACCTGCATTAATTTCGATATTAATGCCAAAAAGTACCTGTTTTCGCAGTTGAGCTTGACCGAAGTAGTGGTCGATTGGGCGCGCGGAAATTATAGGTGCAAGAATCTGTAATGCGTTCTGAAAGAATATGTAATTATTGAACCGCGAAGACGCGAAGGACACGAAGGAAGAGAAAGGAAGAAGTAGAGAGTTTTCTACCGGGAAGGGAGTAACATTTTTTACTTAATCTTTAATTTCCCCCGATCGCCACTTTGACTTGCAAATTGGTTAATCCCGCTACTTTCTGGCTGGAAGCTTCATCTAAGGGCACTTTTACTTCCACTAAAGAAGGATTATTTGCGGCTTTGGTACAGCGGCTGGCGCGAGAAAAAGTCGATTTTACAGTGCTGGATGAAGAACCGGCCGTAGCGCTGCGATTCGTTGCCACAACTATATTAGAGCAGGTGACGCAGAAACCTGAATTTCTCAATTTTGTGAGGTTAGTGATTGCCGAATCAGGGCGTTTTCCCCAGTTAGCGCAGACTTTTGTGAGAAACTTAGCTAAACCGGGTATCGAGCGACTTACTCAATATTTGGCATCGCATCCAGAGTTAAAATTGCCCGATCCGGAGGCAACGGCGCGGATTTTTATTGGCTCGCTGGTATATTTTCAGTTAACGCAGCATCTGATGCACGGCAAAGATATTATCCCAATGGAGCGCGATCGATTGATCGACGGTCTGCTGCACTTGATTTTATCCCGGCAGTCCAATTCCTAAGTGCGATCGACAGAATCTAGGAATTTTCTTTGATAATTATTTAAATGCCATAAAGAGCGAGATCCCTTTATGGCTGCGATCGCAGGTTTTAGTCAGGTGTTTTTCCTAACCTTTCCCTCAATTCATCAGCCGATAACTGCGGCAGTTGCTCTACAAACAATGTCAATTCTGCCACAGGCAATGCCAATAAATTAGTAACGGCTGTAGGCAGAATATCGCCCAATTCAGGCGATCGCATTTGCAAGACGCTTTCAGCTAACAATTTAACCGCTGCTTCCCGCCCTATTTCATCGACTGTCAACATCGATATTGCCAGCAACAGCATTGTAAATTCCGCCGCCTGCAACTTGGATATTGGAGATAGAAAAACAGTCATTTTTGGACTTAATTCTCCAAATCTAACTCGCAGAAAGTTTTCTAAAATTAAGCGCTGTTGTTCTTGTCTGCCTTGTTCTAGTCCTTGTTCTAGTCCTTGTTCTAGTCCTTCTTCTCTAGCTTGTTGCCGTGCTGCTTGTATTTCTTGTTGAAAAAGTGGTGCAATGGTCATAATTAACTCCCGCTCTTCTGGCTCTAATTCTTGTGGCGCATCGGTTACTAAATTTGACTGTAACCGATACAGCAATTCTAGCGCGATAATCCGCAACGGATCGTCTGCTGCTAAAGCGCTTAATTGGGAAATAGCCCTTTGCTGCACTCCCCCTTTGCCCAAAATCCTCAACCACAGGGTTTCTGGAGTTTCTGGCAACTGGTGAATCGCCACAATTGCAGTCCGCAAAGATTCCCCCAAAAAATAGATTCCCTGCATCCAATTCTCTGTGTCTGGTATCGCATTAAAGCTATCTACCAATGCTTTCGATGCTGTGGGCATCAAAATCCACAGTTTGGGTAACTGAGCGTCATCATAGCGAGTATTTTCTCTCCTAAATTTTCGCTCCAACTCACCTCGCACGTCCAATAACTTGCCGAGACAGCTACAAATTTCGCTGGCGTTTGCCGGATTGCGAAACGGTTCAAAAATTGCAGTTGTGTTTGCCATTTTTCCCAACAATCCCAGGGTTTCTGAGTATTCGGGAATTGCGGTGCTGGGAGTGAAGTAAACATCGATTTCTCGGACTTCGGAAGTCACATCTCTGCCGACATTGACCGTTCCCATCGGCGAAAGCAATTCCTCCAGGTATTCTTTGGCAAAGCGATCGTGAATAAATCGCGTCATAGAAATTATTTCAAACAGTAAATAGATTTTTCAGCCGTTTTCTCACCCATTCTACAGGATTTTCATCGTCTTCCGCTGCATCTACCAATTCCATTTCTCGCAGTTGCTGGTGTCTCTCGCTTAACTCTTCTTTGTGTTTGACTATCTGTTGAATAATTTGTTCGGATAAATCCTGCTGTTCTGTTAAAATTTTTTGGAAACCTTCTTTATTAATCGCAAACAAAATTGTTTCTTCCAAAGCTCTCACCGAAGCAGTTCTGGGGATTCCCAACATCAAAGAAAGTTCCCCGAAAAACTGACCAGTACCGAGGTTATTCAGGTGTTTGTCAATAGCTTCCACAAAAACTTCGACCGAACCTGAAAGAATCATGTAAAAAGCATCTCCCGGGTCGTTTTCGCGAAATAAAAATTCTTGCGATCGCAGCCGTTGGCGGTATCCAACTTCAATCAATTGCCGCAATTCTAGATCCGTCAGATTTTCAAAGTATTCCACCTCTCGCAGCAAACAGCTAAGGGACGATCGCTTTTTCAGTTCCTTTGAAAAAATCGGCATTTTTTGCTCGTTTTCTGAGGAACAGTTCGTGATGTCAATTGCCGTTTCTTTTTTGTTGAACATTGACAACGAAAATTCTGATTTTTGCAAATATTTTTCTCTATCCTTGAACGGAAATTCGATTTTATTGTGGCGGAAATTGTACTCGATCGCAAAATTCAAAGAACTTTTAATTACTTCTCTTTGAGTCGGCCTGTCCGTCCAAACTAAAAGTTCAAATTTAAAACTATCATCGCCAAACTCGACAAACAATACTTTCGGATTCGGTTCGTACAAAACTCCCGCTTCCGCGTAAGCAATATTTAACAGAGTTTCTGTCACTACCAGCGGGTTACTATTCTCGGCTACTTCTACGGGAACTCGCAGACAGAGTAGCGAGTTTTCGTAACTCCAGTTAACAATTTTGTTGCTAATCATTTTGCTGTTGGGAACTATGACGCTGGAGTCGTCATTGGTTTGGATGATGGTCGATCGAATCGAGATTTTTTTGACAATTCCCATTAATCCTTCTAATTCCACAAAGTCTCCGACTTTCACAGGTCTGTCTAAAAGCAGCGTTAAGCCGCTGACAAAATTAGTTGTTAAATCCTGTATTCCGAAGCCGATCCCGACTCCCAATCCCCCCGCAACTACTGCAAAAGAAGCGAGGTTGAAGCCGATGCTTTGGATGGCTACAATCACTCCCAAAGCTACTATTAAATACCCAATAATTACTGCGATCGCTTCCCGGTTTCCCTCGTCAATTCCCAGTCTGACGAGCAAGCGTTCCTTAAGAAAGCCAGTAAAAGAACGCGATATGACGAGGATAGCTATGAACAATACAATCAGTTCCCCAAGTGACTGCAGCGATACAGGATTCTCACCTATTTTAAATAAGGTCGCTGTAAAAAATTGGGAGATTTCTGTCAATAAGTCTTCGGGTATTGTATTCAATTTGGTTTCAGGAAGAAATAAATTTTTTGTAGTCAATTCTTAAGCCATTGGCAGTAAGGGCTAACGTCCTTACTGCCAAGTTAAAAAATAAAGGACTGAAGTCGTTACCACTAACTTTTGACCTGTTTTTAGGGTAATAAAAAACTGAAGTCCTTACATATAGCGCTCCTCGCATCATTTGTGAATTTCTTACTCCCTCCCCGAACTCGCGGGGAGGGCTGGGGTGGGGTAAAAAATTTACGACTCCTGCAAGGATTGCTATAGATGTGTGGTTACTCAGACTACGCCGTTATCCGTCTTGCCAAGTTGTCGGATATATTGTCTTTCAATGCCTGCGGTTAGTGTGGCGCTTTTTCGTAAGACCAGAATCATCTATTATTCAAGCGAACCCTCTACTAACTTGAGTCAAAGTTAACTCTCTTCGATTTTATCATACTTGCCACTGATTTTTTTTTGAAGTCCGGTTATAAACTCTAGTAGGGATTAAGGAGATGAATATTTAATGGAAATGTCAAGATATCCAAGTATGACAATGACTTTAACTGGTGGCAGAGATATTGCTACCCTTGTGCCAGTGCGTAAGTCCTGTCTAGATCTGAAAATATCTCACTAAAATTTTCCTGAATATAACTGAAATTGAAAACATTACCAGAATAGATAGTTAGCCTGCTACCAATATAATTGATGAGTAATATAAATGGTTGGCGATACATCCTAAGAATAAACGCAAATAGTGTAACACAGGTATCAAAATCGCGTTGAAAGCCTAATGGTCGCGCTACTGAACGTTTTCTTGATTACCCAAATTGGAGGCAAGGTTTTCCTTGCGATCGCCCAATTGGACAGAAGTTGTAGAATAAAAGCTGAAATGCACTAGCCAACATGACCAAATTCCCACCAGAGAAAACCCAATCGCCACAGCAACAGAGCACAACAGCACAGGTATTGCGACAGGCCCATTTCGAGGCTTTTTTTGCTGCAGCGAATGCCGGAATGATGATTTTAGACAGCCAACTCCGGTACGTCCAAATTAACGAAGCTATGGCCGAGCTCAATGGCATTTGTGTGGCAGACCATATTGGTAGGTCGTTGCGTGAAATGCTACCAGAATTGGCTGTGACTCTAGAACCAATGCTGCAAGAAATTCTGGATACGGGCACCCCAATTCTCGACTATGAAGTAGGGGGTGAAACGCCGAAACAACCAGGCATCCTGCGCTACTGGCAAGCATCTTACTATCCTTTGCGGGATGAAAATGGGCTGGTTTTTGGTGTTGGTGCCATTGTGATTGAAATTAGCGATCGCAAGCGGGCAGAGAAAGAGCAGGCACGACTGACGGCAATTGTAGAAGCAACTTCCGATTTAGTAGGAGTTGCAGATGCGAGCGGGAATAACATCTACCTCAACAAAGCCGGACAGAAAATGCTGGGGATATCCCCAGAGGAACCAGGATATCAGTTTAGTATAAATTCTGTGTTAGCTCCCTCGGCAAGGGCAAAATTCCGCGACGAAGTTTTTCCAATCGCCTTACGAGAGGGTACCTGGGCTGGTGAAATCCTATTTGTGTCGCGCGATGGGCAAGAAGTTCCAGTCTCCCAGGTTTTGATCGTCCACAAAACGGAAGCGGGAGAAATCGAGTTTATTTCCACTATTGCGCGGGATATTCGCGATCGCAAAAAAGCAGAGGAAGAACGGCAATTGCTTGTTACAACAATCGAAAATAGCCGTGACTTTATTGGCGTTGCCTCAATGGATGGTCGCCCTCTACTCATGAATCAGGCTTCTCTGGATTTAGTTGGACTCAGTAGTTTGGACGAAGCCAGAACCAAACACATTACCGACTTCTTTATGGCAGAAGATCTGGACTTTGTACAGCAGTCTATTCTGCCTGCGGTGATGAAAGAGGGAGGTTGGCGGAGTGATTACCGCTTCAGACATTTCGTGACAGGTCAACCCATCCCGGTAGATTACACTCTATTTCTGATTAAACATCCAGAGACTAATGAACCTATAGCGATTGCCAGTATTACGCGGGATATTCGCGATCGCAAAACCGCAGAAGATGTCCTCAAACAAAGTGAAGAACGATTTCGATGTTTGACGGAAGCCACCGCTCAAATTATTTGGATTGCCAATGCAGACGGCTTGATGGCGATCGAGCAACCTACTTTGAGTGCATTTACAGGACAGACCTTTGATAATTACAAGGGATGGGGCTGGCTAGACACGATCCACTCAGACGATCGCGCGATCGTTACTAGCTCATGGTCGGCGGCCATTGGCAATCGAGCCCCCTATGAAGGTGAATTTCGTATGCGCCGCTGGGACGGGGAATATCGCTACATGAGTTGTCGTGCTGTACCAATTCTGAAGGCGGATGGTTCAATTCGGGAATGGGTTGGGGCTAATACAGATATTACCGATCGCTTCCAAGCTCAAGAAGCTCTGCGCGATCGCAACGCACTGCTAAACTCTATTTTGGAAAGTACGCCAGACATCATTGTGGTGAAAGACCGGGAAGGCCGCTATGTTGCCCTCAATACCAACCTGGCAAATTTTTATGGTAAACCGATTGAGGACATCCTGGGCAAAGATGATTCGGAACTGCTGCCCCCTGCTAGCGCCGTTCCAATGATGGCAAAAGACCGCGATATCGTGGAAACAGGCACTACTGAAACCTACGAAGAAGATGTTTCTAATGGTGAAAGCGGCAGCAGTTCTTTTTTAACGACAAAAGCCGCTTGGCGGGACGCTGAGGGCAATATTCTCGGCATCATCGCCACAGCACGAAACATTAACGATCGCAAACAAGTCGAAGCGGATCTGCGCGAACGCAACGCACTGCTAAACTCTATTTTGGAAAGTACACCCGACTTCATTGTGGTTAAAGATCGAGAAGGGCGTTATGTTGCCATTAACTCCAATGCGGCAAACTTCTTGGGCAAGCCAATTGAGGAAATCATCGGCAAAGATGATTTGGAATTACTGCCTAACGCTGCCCGTGAAATGATGGCAAAAGATCGTCAAATCATGGCAACAGGAATCACTGAGACTTACGAGGAAGATATCTCTCCTGATGAAAACCCTACGACCTTTTTGACTACAAAGGCTCCTTGGCGGGATAATCAGGGCAACATCCTCGGCATCATCGCCACAACACGAGATATTAGCGATCGCAAACAAGCCGAGCAAAAACTCCGCCAAACGCTAGAAATGCTCGACTTAGCTAGCGATGCTATCATTATTCGGGATATGGATGACCGCATCATCTACTGGAACCAAGGTGCAGAAAAGCTCTATGGTTGGACAAAAGCCGAAGTAGTAGGGCAGTACATTCACACATTCTTGGAAACCTTCTTTCCTACACCGTTAGAAACCTTATTGGCAGAGTTTTTCGATCGCGGAAGTTGGGAAGGAGAACTTCACCACACCACCTGCGATCGTCGGCATATTATTGTGGCAAGTCGCTGGACATTACAGCGCGACGGGGAAGGAAAGCCTTGTGCCCAACTCGAAATTAATAATGACATTAGCGATCGCAAACAAGCCCAAGATGCGATCAAACAAAGCGAAGAACGCTATCGTTCGCTAATCGCTGCTACGTCCCAAATGGTCTGGACAGCGGATGCTGAAGGAAGAAGCCCCGATCTACCGAGTTGGAGAGCTTACACCGGACAAACCGAAGCCCAGGTGGTTGGTTTGGGCTGGTTAGATGCAATTCACCCCGACGATCGGGAACAAACGAATCAGGTCTGGATGGAAGCAGTGCAAACGAACAGCCTGTTTGAGATAGAATATCGACTCCGGGGAGCGGATGGAAACTATCGTTATTTTCAAGCTAGAGGGGTGCCAATTGTAAATGAAGATGGCAGCGTCCGGGAGTGGGTTGGCACTTGTACCGATATCCACGATCGCAAACAAGCCGAAGATGCGATCAAACAAAGCGAAGAACGCTATCGTTCGCTAACCCTTGCCATCTCCCAAATTGTCTGGATAACGGATCCTGAAGGAAGATGCGACGATACACCGAGTATGAGAGCTTACACCGGACAAACCGAAGCGCAGGTTTTTGGTTTTGGCTGGTTAGATACAGTCCACCCGGACGATCGCGAACTCACACTTCAGGTGTGGAGCTCCGCAGTGCAAACGAAAAGCCTGTTTGAGATGGAATATCGACTCCGCTCAGCGGATGGAAACTATCGTTATTTTCAAGCTAGAGCGGTGCCAATTCTGAATGAAGATGGCAGCATCCGGGAGTGGGTTGGCACTTCCATCGATATCCACGATCGCAAACAAGCCGAAGATGCGATCAAACAAAGCGAAGAACGCTATCGTTCGCTAATCGCTGCTACGTCCCAAATTGTCTGGACAGCGGATGCTGAAGGAAGAAGCCCCGATCTACCTAGTTGGAGAGCTTACACCGGACAAACCGAAGCCCAGATGGTTGGTTTGGGCTGGTTAGATGCAATTCACCCGGACGATCAGGAACGAACCAATCAGGTCTGGATGGAAGCAGTGCAAACGAAAACCGTGTTTGAGATAGAATATCAAATCCGCAGAGCGGATGGAAACTATCGTTATTTTCAAATTAGAGGGGTACCACTTCTGGATGAAGATGGCAGCATCCGGGAGTGGATTGGCACTTGTACCGATATCCACGATCGCAAAGAAGCAGAAATCCTACAGGCAAAAGCCAGGGAAGCTGCAGAGGCAGCAAGTCGGGCAAAAAGTGAATTCCTTGCTAACATGAGCCACGAGTTGCGGACTCCCCTTAATGGCATCATGGGATACGCGCAGATTCTTCAGCGTTCCAAATCCTTGAATGAAGAAGAGCGATCGCGCATTAATGTGATTTATCAGTGCGGTTCCCATTTACTGACTTTAATCAATGATATTCTCGATTTGGCGAAAATTGAAGCCCAGAAAGTGGAACTCATGCCTACTGATTTTCATTTCCCGGCGTTCCTGCAAGGTGTAGCAGAGATGTGTCGCATCCGAGCAGAAATTAAGGGAATTCACTTCCATTTTCCATCAAGCCCCGAACTCCCGATCGGTATTCATGCGGATGAAAAACGCTTGCGACAAGTGTTAATTAATCTTTTAAGCAACGCTATTAAATTTACCGATGAGGGCAGTGTCACTTTTATAGTCAGTTTTGCTACAGAAGGAAAACTTCGCTTTGAAATACGCGATACAGGTAGCGGCATTGCACAAGAGCAACTCCAAGCTATCTTTCAGCCCTTCGAGCAGGTAGGAGATCGCAGACGGCACACGGAAGGCACCGGCTTGGGACTGGCAATTAGCCAAAGGATTGTAGAACTAATGGGCAGTACCATTCAGGTTCAAAGTGAGATGAATGTTGGCAGTATTTTTTGGTTTGATGTTAATATATCTCAAGCCGATGAATGGGTGAAAACATCTCAAATCGACCATCAGGGGCAGATTATCGGCATCAAAGACCGCCAACCTAAGATTGTGGTTGTCGATGACAAATGGGCTAACCGTTCGGTAATTAGCAATTTGCTTAGTCCGCTCGGCTTTGAGGTGTCTGAAGCCAACGATGGACAGGAAGGGTGGGAAAAAATTCTAGAGGTGCAGCCAGATTTAATCGTTACCGACCTATTAATGCCCGAAGTAGATGGCTTCGAGCTAATTAAGCGGGTGCGAGAATCGGAAAATTTCAAAGACCTGATCATTATTGTCTCTTCTGCCAGCGTATTTGAAACAGATCAGTACAGAAGTTTAGAGGCAGGAGCCAACACCTTTATTGCCAAACCTGTTCAAGCAACCGAACTGCTACAAAAATTGCAACAGTATCTTGAGTTGGAATGGGTTTACGAAGCTAATGAAGCTCCACTGGCGATCGGCTCAGACACCAATGAGCTAATTTCCCCGCCTGCTACGTCCATGGAAATACTATACGAGCTGGCCATGAAAGGAAATTTCCGAGAAATAGTTCAGCAGGCGGTATTACTTGAACAACTCGATCCCAAATACATTCCCTTTGCTAAAAGATTGCATCAAATGGCAAAGGACTTTCAAGACGAAGAGATTTTAACGTTTATTCAATCCTACAAGTAAGGTTTATGAAGTCGGAAATTCAACCAAATGGTACGATTCTTATAGTTGATGACAATTCAGCCAACTTGGGTGTCTTATCTGATGCCTTAAGTCAGGAAGGATTTGAAGTTCGGGTCGCAAAATCTGGAAAGATGGCACTAGAGCGAGTCAAATATGCTCTACCAGATCTAATCTTGCTAGATGTCATGATGCCAGAGATTGATGGATTTGAAACCTGTCGTCGATTACAGGCTAATCCAGAAACTACACAGATTCCCGTTATATTTATGACAGCTCTCTCGGATACGGCCAATAAAGTTGAGGGGTTTCAGCTTGGGGCTGTAGATTATATTACCAAACCCTTCCAACAAGAGGAAGTATTAGCTCGCGTCAAGCTGCATTTAAAGCTTCATGTTCTAGCGGATAAATTAGAGGAAAAAAATATGTTATTGGAGCAAAAAGTTGTAGAAGTCAGCAAAGCCTATGAGGATTTGCAAAAAATGCAAATTAAGTTAATCCAAAGCGAGAAAATGTCCGGCTTAGGGCAACTGGCGGCTGGCATTGCTCATGAAATTAATAACCCTATAAATTTTATAGCGGGCAATCTGAGTTATGCCCAAGAGTACGCTCATAAATTACTAAAAATTATACACCTATATCAAGAAGATTATGTAAAGCCTACCCCTCGGATTCAAGCAGCAATAGATGAAATAGAACTGGAATTTCTGGAGGAAGATTTTATAAAAATTCTTAAGTCAATGAACTTAGGAACGCAGCGCATCCAGGAGATTGTCAAGTCTATGCGAATTTTTTCTCGCGTGGATGAGGCCGAGGTAAAAACAGTAAATATCCATGAAGGAATAGAAAGTACACTCACCCTCCTGCATCATCGTTTAAAAGCAAAACCAGACCATCCTGAGATAGAACTAATAAAAGAGTACGGTCAGATTCCACAAGTAGAATGCCATGCCGGACAACTCAATCAAGTGTTCATGAATATTATTTCTAATGCCATTGATGCTTTGGATGAATCTAATCAGCAGCGTTCCTTTGCAGAAATCCAACAACACCCGAACCGCATTCAGATTTCTACAAAAGTAATAGACGATAATTGGGTTGCTATTCATATTAGTGACAACGGTCGGGGAGTTTGCGAAACCGTAGGACCGAAACTATTTGACCCTTTTTTTACCACCAAACCTATCGGTAAAGGAACTGGCTTGGGGTTATCTATCAGTTACCAAATTATCGTTGAAAAGCATGGGGGCAGGTTATACTGCCAGCCTGTATCAGGAAAGGGCATAGAATTCGTCATTGAAATTCCAATTCGGCAACAAGCTAGTCAAGCTGCTTAGTTTCCGGGTGCAATGTTTCTTTGGCGATGATAGCTATCGTTATGAAGGCTTCGACTTTTTCGGCTGAAACAGAAATTAATGCTTTGGTGACTAATATCATGTCAGGTCGAGGAACCGCGATTTTTGTAGGGGAGGGTTCGCCAACAATAGCTGCCAATAATTGACCATCTCAAAAACCCGCCCCGACCGGGATATTATGGTTAATCGATCGGATACAATATAATGATGTCACTGATAAAGCAACTGCACAATGGATAAGACCTCTTGCAAAAATAACTAGGACGGGCTCTTCGGCCCATCCCACAATAAAAAATAACTGTTGTGGGATGGGCCCCAGAGCCCGTCCCATCAATTGA
>NZ_JANMZH010000890.1:0-2016 GCF_031383065.1 Microcoleus sp. OTE_8_concoct_300
GCAATTCTTCAAACGACTATTTCAGCGAATATTCGGATACCCAACCCCACCCACCCCACCGCCGGCAAATACCGCCATCCGCCCCACCCTAACTGACGCGGAATACGAGTCGAAATTCATGGAAATCCTGGAAGGGGTGAATGCCGGCTGGAGTCGAGGGGATGTAGCGGGATTCTTAATCGCAAAACGCCTTAAAGATGGTGAATTGGCAGCTTGGTTGCGACGGTTTGGGAAAAGATTGTTAGAGGGCGAACATGATGAAACCGCTGCTACGGATGCGGTGGCATCGCTTCAGGAATTGGCGCAGCGGCTGGTATTGTTAGGTAGAATTGGCAGCGGGGAATTGTCAGAGGTGGCGAGGGAAATAGGGCGGGAGATATTGACACGATTTCCGCTGCCGGAGGTTGAGGATGATGGTGGGAAGGGGAGGGTAATTGAGGCCGTGTTTGTTGGGAATGGTTTGGGTTTTTCTGGGGAAGAGAACCGCAGCGGCGCTGAGGGTGCGGAGGAAGAATCTGAAGTTATTGCTGTAGAGGCGAAAGCTTGGTGCGAGAGAGGGAATCAGCAGTATAATTTAGGACGATTTTCAGAGGCGATCGCATCTTATAACCAGGCAATTGCTCTCAAACCAGACTACCACGATGCTTTACACAACCGAGACGTAGCGCAACGTAAGTTAGAACAAATTGAATAGGCGAACTCGCTTGTATCCAGCCTTTGGGCTAAAGTTTGCGATGGCTATGATAATATTAAGAATTAAGCCGAGTTTGCCTCGCTAATTATCATACAGTTAAAAGAGGAATTTTAGGACTTCCGTCCTCACTACAAACTTAATTGGTAAGGTGCGCCTAGCGCACCCTACAATATATTTATACTATTAAGATTAATCCCAAATCCTGGCATCCAAAACCCAAATCGCATGACACAAGTAATCGGCATCGACTTAGGCGGAACTGCAATTAAACTCGGCAGATATAGCGAAGACGGCATTTGTCACCAATCCTTAACTGTCCCAACCCCTCAACCCGCAACGCCAGAAGCCGTTTTAGCCACAATGACGGATGCTATTTTACAACTGAATCCGGTCGAAAATGCTGTAAGTGCGATCGGCATCGGCACTCCTGGCCCTGCAGACGCCGCCGGCCGCATAGCCAGAGTAGCAATTAACCTCAAAAACTGGCAAAATGTCCCCCTCGCTGACTGGTTGGAAGCTAAAACCGGACTGCCGACCATATTAGCAAATGATGCCAACTGTGCCGGATTGGGAGAAGCTTGGTTGGGCGCAGGAAGGCACTTTAAAGACCTAATCTTACTAACTTTAGGTACAGGAGTCGGCGGTGCAGTTATCCTAGACGGCCAACTATTTACAGGTCATCGAGGCGCCGCCGGAGAACTAGGATTGATTACTATAAATCCAGACGGCCCCGAGTGCAACAGTGGCAATCGCGGTTCTTTAGAACAGTATGTTTCGGTGCAAGCAATTCGCCGAGAAACGGGTTTGGAACCCCTAGAATTAGCAAATCTAGCTAAGTCGGGAGATGCCAAAGCTTTAGAATTCTGGCAAGAATACGGGCGCTATCTCGGTATCGGTTTAGCCAGCATAATTTATATTTTGACGCCGGAAGCTATTATTATCGGCGGTGGAATTAGTGCAGGTGCAGAATTTTTCTTACCGCAGGTTCGAGAAGAAATTGAGCGGCGGGTACTGCCGAGTTCTCGGGAAGATTTGCAGTTATTGGTGGCTGAATTGGGCAATCAAGCAGGCATGGTAGGCGCGGCAAAATTAGCTTGGCAGCTTGCTCAATAGTTAAATTTTTAAAAGGCAGCGCCTTTGACTGCGCTTTTTTCATATCTAATTTCTGAGCCTCGGTGAGTCCAGGACTAAACTAATGACTAATGACTCATGACTAATGACTTCTTTCTAACTACAGTCCTGGACGCACACATACCAAAGAAACCGGGTTTTTTACTGAGTCTGGGGGTCACAACCTGTGTTTTTTCTTAAAAAAACCCGGT
>NZ_JANMZH010000894.1:0-1185 GCF_031383065.1 Microcoleus sp. OTE_8_concoct_300
GATAAGAATCATTAACTGCCGCAAATTTACTATTCAAATCAGTCCCATAGGTTTGTTAAATACACTACACTCTAAGTCCAATTATGGGAAATGTTAAGTATTAAAAAGTTTATAATTAAAAGTGTTGCAGGCAATCGCGACGCTTGCTACAATTGCTCTTTAAATCAGTATTTTTTTTTGATAAGCATCTATTTTTCCAAAGAAAAACCTCAAACAAAAATTAAAAATAACGTTATGAACGCAGAAAATATCGGCGCATTCATCCCCGGACGAAACGGTAAAAACCTGGCTAACAAAGCGAGTGAAGGTGCGAGCAATAAAAAGTTAAACCCCGAAAAAGTCAGCACTGCTTCGCCCGCAGTCCCCGAAGCCCGAACCGCCCTAGAAGCATCAGCAGCGCCTGAAATTAGCATAACTTTTCACCCAGAGAAAGTTAGCATTATTATGCCGGCATTCAACGCCAAAGATACAATTGGCGAAGCGATAGCCTCCGCACTCAACGGCACTCACCAGAATCTAGAAATCCTAGTAATTGACGACGGTTCGACCGACGGTACCGAAAACACCGTCACCGACATGGCGGGGAAAGATCAGCGAATTAAGTATTACAAAAACCCCAAAAACTTAGGAGCTTACAAATCCAGAAATCTCATGATCGAAGCAGCAACCGGAAAATTTATCGCATTTTTAGACAGCGACGACACCTGGGAACCAAACAAACTAGAAGAATGTTTGAAAATGTTAAAACAGCACCCAGAAGTTAAATCAGTCGGTCACGCCCTCCGCTATCTAGACAAGTGCGGCAACAAAGTCAGCTACATTCCCACATATCCCACAAATCAAGAAGAATTGCAGGAGGTTCAAGAAAAAGGCGCGCTTCCTTGGGTTTTTCCCACAGCTTTAGTAGTAGAGCGAGAAGCTCTCCTAGAAATAGGAGGATTTTTAGAGTGGAAAGTAGGTGCTGATACCGAACTGATGGCCAGACTAGCTCAAAAGCACGGGATGCTAGCGACAATAATGCCCTTAGGAAACTATCGAGTTTTGGGCAGCTCTTTAACCGAGAAATATTGGTTGGACAAGCGTCTAGCCATAGACTGCGTTAAAGAAAACCAACTGCGACGGATTCGCGGTGAATCAGAGCTAACATTGACCGAATACCGAGAAGTCTTTTTCCAAAACCTGTCG
>NZ_JANMZH010000926.1:0-2577 GCF_031383065.1 Microcoleus sp. OTE_8_concoct_300
TTATCATTCTCAAAGAAACTAGAGAATCATATTGGGGCAATTTGGAACTTCATCCACGAATACAACCAACAAATCAGAAAAAAAATGGGGATTGGATAATCAGAGAGATTGTTTTCCTCTGTCCTTTACAAAAACACTACCGATGTATTGTTATTGTTTCAAAACTTGCTGTCCAAGTATTTCGACAAACAAACGAACCAGTACAAGTTTCCCCAAACGGTTAATTTGTTTGTAATTGATAGTAATCTTTAAGACACCGACTTCTCAGAGTTTGAATAACCCCATTTGTTGCTAGGTTTCGGGTATAGTACGAGCCGCACTTTCGCTTGTCTAGAGCGTATAACTCTTATCTGGTTCGAGCTAATTAATTCCTCGCATCAAGTGCTATAAAACAATAGTCCGGACAGTTTTTAGTTCGTACTCTGAAACCCTTGATTTTCCGTTGGTAGCTCGATAACCGAATCGCCTTGAAACCCTTATTCTACTGTTGGCAATCAAAAACTGTCCGAAGTATTGATAAAAGTAGTTTTTTGGTGTATATTTAATTAGGCAGTTACAGTAATTGAGCTGCGAACAATACTACGCAATACCCAATACTTCCAAATGAGATATCTTCTTCATGTGCACGAGAATTCTCTACGTAGATGGACAAAAAAATCCAAAAATATATGACCCGAACCGGCCTAGTCCCAACGTCGTGACCGGTCGCAACATGGACTGGACAACCTCGCTTAAAAGCGAGATTTGGGCATTTCCAGCAAATATGGAGCGCCAGGGGGGAACATACAATAATAATGGTGATAGTTCCTTTACGTGGACATCGAAGTACGGCAGCGTAATTACCTCCGCCTTAGACGCTTGCACTACCGACGGCATCAACACTCAGGGTTTGGTTGCCAATTTGCTGTTCCTGGTAGAATCGGACTACGAACGAAAGCCAGAGCAACCAAAATTGACAAAAAAAATGTCAACTGCGGCATGGGCGCAATACTTCCTCGATAGTTTCGCCACGGTCAAAGAGGCGGTTGAAGCGATGAAACCAGACGATTTGTTCGAGGTGGACGCGCCCGTCATACCGGACGGCAGCAATAAGAAAAGTACAGTTCACCTGTCAATTTCCGACGCAACTGGCGATTCCGCAATTTTCGAGTACGTAGGCGGCAAGCTAACCATCCACCACGGTAGAGATTATATCGTGATGACCAATTCTCCGACCTACGACAAACAACTGGCAATCAACGAATACTGGGAAAAAAAGGATGGCATGATCGTGCTGCCGGGCACTAACAACGCCTCCGATCGATTTGCCCGTTGCTCGTTTTACCTATCGGCAGTCCCGCGCGATAATGTCAACGATGCACGCACAGCTATTGCAACCACCTTTAGCATAATTCGCAGTGCCGCCGTGCCGGTTGGGATCATCGTAGACCCCGAAAAGCCCAATCTTGCTTCCACACTTTGGAGCACCGTTTCCGACCACAAGAACCTGGTTTATTACTACGCAAACGCCCGCAGTGCGAGTGTCTGTTGGATTGACCTCAAGGAATTAAATCTTGCCGATGGTTCGGGAGTGCGGAAAATCGATATGCTCGAAGAGGTCAACGGTTCCTCAGGACCGGAACCAATCGAAAAGTGGGAGCTGGGCGGCGACCTCACCGAAAAGTTTGTAGCGACCGATAAGTTTGAATTCTTGCCCTATTCCTGAAGTTTCACCGCTTCCTGGTCAGGTATAGCCTTTATCAGATAGATGAGGTATGCCAGATTCTATTTACATCAAGGTTTTCAACCTTTGATACCTCATCTTCGAGAGCGATCGCCGAGCCAAAGCTTCTGGATCGGCTTTGACAAGGCGATCGGCGTATCAACAGGGGTCGAAGTTCAATTCCCGCCATCAATGTTCTTGCAGGACGGCTTGAGGATGCTCTTTTCCAAAGCAGCCATAGGGAACATAATTCCGGGCTTTTTTGTGGGACGGTTCAGCGCATCGAACACCCTGTCCCAAAATCCTTGAATGCCGTAGTTTCCTTTAAACCGAGCCTGGTGGAGATCGTGAAAATCCGAGTCAATCAAAAATATTGACAGAGAACTGCGACCGATATTTTTTTGCTAACGTTTGCTAACAAATGTATAAGTTATACAGCCAATTGACTGGATAACCAAGGCATATCAACCAATGCCCGAAGAAAAATCCCACGAGCACCATTTAGATCTCTGTCCATTTTCTAGCCAGTTGAGGGCGATTTGATTACTCTGGCACCACCAACTTTAACAAGTTCACCCGTCCAAGAAACAGTTTTAGATGTGTATGCTTCACAACAATCAATTACAACTTTAGATTTCTCCCAAGCTTTCCACTTCAGAAAATTCTTGAATTCGTAATGGCTAAGTGTCAACATTTGTCTAACTGTTTTATTTCTCAATTTGCGACGTGATTTAGATACCATCTGCGAGGTTTCAAACGTTGGAAGTAAAATCACATCAAAATTATCAAGTAAGAATTTAGCTGAGTTATGATGCAACTCTTTGACCAAATTTTTGACCTGACATCTTAATCTATCTGCTGCTTTTTTAAATCTG
>NZ_JANMZH010000937.1:0-4994 GCF_031383065.1 Microcoleus sp. OTE_8_concoct_300
AATAACTTCCACAAGTTTGTGGGACGCCCATCCCACAATAACAATTAAAATTGTAAGTTATTTAATTCGCGATCCTAAGGGGAGGGAGTAAGAAATTCACCAATGATTTAGGAGCGCTATAATTATAATATATAAAGGACTTGCACAACAAATCCTGGGCTACTCTATATGTAGTAGTAAGGTGGGCCTTGCTGTCCTGCGGTGCGATCGCGCTTTAAAAAACTTCAAGCTGAATTATTTTTCCATTAAAGGGCGATTTTTAATTATCTTTTGTTGTAGTCTTTTTACCCAATATCGTGCTTTCATGGCTGACTCACTCCAACGGTAATCTCAGCGACTTTGAACGGCTAATCGCAGAAACTGCCGATCGAGCCCAGGGATATCAGTGGGGAGAAATTGACACAACAAAGCAGTTTCAACCCCTCATCGAACCCCAAACTATAGCCCAGAGTAAGGTGATCTGCGGTAAGTTGAAATGTAAACACAGATACCTAAAAAATATCTGCGTTGATCGGCGCCCACCTGCCATTAAAAATATCTCTTCTGTAAAAATCAAACTAACGTGAAATTAAGACAATGTATTGAGGGCGCGATCGATCGATAAATCCCTCGTCTTCCAGCCTAGCCATCAGCCGCGTTACTGTAATCCGTGTAATCCCAAGTGCTTCGGAAATCTCCTGGTGAGTTAATCTCAAATCAATTAACAGTCCTTGTGCGACTTCGCGACCAAACTTTTGTCCCAACCAAATTAATAGTTGCAGCAGGCGTGAGTGCAGAGATTCGCTGCGAACTATGCAGAAAAATGCTTGATTTTGCCGGACGTGCGCCAAAATTTCATCTAAGGATCGATCGCACAAATTTGCAGGAATGTAGCTAATTTCTACATGAGTTTTGCACTCAATTTGATAAGGTTGGACGCCTGAGGGCGGCTGACCGAGCACGTCTCCAACTCCCCAATATCCCAGGGTAATTGGTGTGCCCTGCTCGTTCCAAGTCACCGTTCGGACAGCTCCCCGTTCTATTCGCAGCAAGCCTTTAGAAGGCACGGGTACTAACTGACGGCAGGTGAAAGTCTGGTGTCTGAAACCAGCGTACAAGGCTGGAGTGTAGGTGGAAAGAGTGCGTCCCAGACTGAAATTAGTAAAAAGTCCTCCCGGGGGAAAACCGTGCGCCAGCGGAAAATAGTGCTAAATATCAATTCAAACAGCTTTGCTTGCCAAAAAATCTCTCATGTACCGATGCACTAACTGCGGCTGTTCCTGGTTTACCCAGTGGCTGCAATTGGGAATGTAGTGAATCTGAAAATCCCGCACGTAATCTGCGGTTCCATAGGTTAACTCTTTGCCGAGGGCGGCATCATTTTCTCCCCAAATCATCAGCGTCGGAACTTGCAGCACGCTCCAATTCTGGCGATCGAGAAATCCGCCAGCTAGATTGCGGTAATAATTGATAGTAGCAGTCAGAGCGCCCCGTTTGGCAGCCGCATCTTTGTAAGCTTCGATATCTGAGGGGGTAAAGGTGTTTTTGTCAACTGCCATACCTTCCAAAGTAGCAGAAATTGCCTGATAGTCGCCCAACTGAATTAACAACTCCGGCAAAACTGGCAACTGAAAGAAAAAGATGTACCAACTTCTCAGCAATTGTTGAGGAGTGCGTAGCCCTTCAGCAAACTTGGCCGGATGTGGTAGATTCATCACAATTAATTTATCCACCATTTGGGGATAAGCATAAGCAAAACTCCAGGCGATCGCCCCTCCCCAGTCGTGACCAACTAAGACGCAACTTTCGTATCCCAAACCCTGAATAATTCCCTTGACATCTTGCACAAACTCTGCCATCACGTAAGCAGATTTATCCTGAGGTTTGTCGCTGTCGTTGTAACCCCTGAGATCCACAGCAACAACTTTATAATCTGATGCAAATTCCGGGATTTGATGCCGCCAAGAATACCAAAATTCAGGAAATCCGTGCAGCATCAGCATCAGCGGCCCAGAACCTTGAGTGACATAGTGCAGTTTGATGCCGTTCGTAGCGATAAATTCGTGTTTCCAAGCAGCTTCTAGCACAGACATATTTGATGCTTCCTCTAGCTTTGGACATATCCTAGCAGTTACTCTCTTTGGGAGGAACCAACTTTAGGCATATCTAGCAATTCTCCCAGCACTTGTAAACTCTTCCTTTTCTCTTCCTTTGTGGAACAGGCGTTCCGTGGGTGGTTCTTGGCGAAAGGGGTGCGTAAAAAAAAGCCGCTCGCCCGTTTCCGGAAAATATTGCTATATCAGTCAAAATATTAGTATAATGTTGCTGGCATCCCGACAACTGTTAAGCGAAAACTCACTTAGTTTCGAGCGGGCGAGAACCCCGATTCGCAAAAATTTGAGGTGTTGTCAGGGTGCAAGTTAAATAATTCAGAGCTGGCGAGTGTACTAGCAATTAAAGGAGTTAATACCATGTCTGTCGATCGCCTGCAAAACATTGTTAACCGCTTAACAGATCGTCTCAAGCGCGACGTATTAATTGAAACATCCCTCTACGACATTCGAGAAGTTGTGCAGAGCGATCGCGCGGTGCTTTATCATTTTTACAAACAGTGGCAAGGTCGAGTGACTTACGAGATGTTGAGTGCGATCGAACTCTCAATCTTGGGTTCAACGGGGCCAGATGAGTGTTTTAACGGCGAATACGCTGCTTTGTACGAAGCCGGCAGAGTTAGAGCAATTACAGATATTGAAGTAGAACCAATTAACCCATGCCACCGAGATTTTCTGCGTAGCCTGAAAGTTCGGGCCAATTTATCCGTGCCAATTTTAACAAACAAAGGACTGTGGGGGCTGTTAATTGCTCATCAGTGCAGCGGGCCCCGCACTTGGTTGCGATCGGACATTGAATTCATGCAGCAACAAGCGCAAAATATGGCAATGTCTCCCACAATTCAAGATAGTTAATTTTGAATCCTAGATTCTGCTTTGTGACAGTTGGGGTATCGATCATAAAATATAGATGCGAAGTTTCAAGTTTCCAGCCCTGATCAAAATTGTGCGATCGCACTACTTTAATAAACTAGGAAAATGTTTAACTTTGAGAAGTAGAGAAAGAGCTTCCTCACGCTCGAATAACTGTAACCGAGCGCCCCATTTGCGTAGTATGAATTTCAGTTTTTAGCCGTTCTTCCAATTCCAGTGCATTCTCTCGGCGATCGAATATTACCAACCAACCAGAATCTTGTCCCAATCTAGCCAGATATCCATCTAACTGTTCCAAACCTTTACTGAGAGGATCGGCTTTTTTGGGACGCCAAACTTTTAGTTCAATTCCTAATGTTACCTCACCGTAACGCAGACACAAATCCATACGATCGCGCCCAATCGCATATTCTCTCTCCAACGTTCCCCCGCCATTAATCACCCGATGCAGAAACGCCATCAATACCAAATGAGGGGCAATTTCGGGATAGGAGGCACTTTTGAGTAACGGTTCGCCATGTTGCAACCAAAATGCGAGAAAAGCTTGGAGTAACGCATCCGTCATTAGTTCTCCCCGAGGGTTCAGCCAACTCGGACTGATAATCGGTAAGCTATCTTGCGGGCCTTGGGCTAAGACTCGCGGCAAAACTTCTCGATAAATCGGATTGGCGATGACTAAACCCCCTGCCGGATCGCGTCTGAGCAAGCCCAAATCTACGAGGTATTGGCGATCGTCATTAGAAGACTCTGGCAATTCTTGTCCTGCTAAAATCGGTTCGATAATCGCTTTAACTCGATTTTCTCTCAGTCGTTCTGCCAAACTATCTAAATGCGTATCTTGGCGTTGAATTAAAATTTCTTTAGCTTCTAAAATATGGTTTGCTGTAATGGCGCTCGATTCATCAGTAACTAACTCTTCTACTATTTCTTTAGCTAGTGCATTAACCAACCAAGGCTGTCCCTGAGTCAGTTCAAAGGCTAAAGCTGTTGCTTCAGGTGTAAAAACTTGTCCGGTATCTTCCGTATGTTGGGCGTAGAGTTCGGCGACTTCTTCGGCGTTAAAATTGCGTAAAGTTAGCGATCGCACTTTAATATTAAAAGGACTAGAAGTGTTGAGTCTGTCACTACCACCCGCAGCGACTTTGTAATCGCGAACATCCCGCAAACCGATTAAGCCAACGGATTGAGGAAAGGCTTGAGGACGATTGGGATAAGCATCGCGCAGTTGACGCAAGATGGAAATCAAGGCTTGGTCTTGCAGTGCGTCAATTTCATCAATAAAAATTACCAAAGGGCGAGGGGATGCTTGCGCCCAAGCTTGTAAAGCTGCCCGAATTTTCTGTCCCGACTGTATGCTTGTCCAGTCTGGCGGTTGCAGTTCGGGTGGGAGGCGGAAGGAAATGTTGTCTCGCCAAGCGCCGAGAATGGCATCTTCTGCACCGCCAATATCTTGACCGAAGGGTGCGCCGACTTCAGCCGAAACCATGACGGCGGTGTATTTTCCGCTGTCGGTGAGTTGTTTGGCTAAAGCTAGCATGGCGGTGGTTTTACCCACTTGTCGGGGTGCATGGATGACGAAATAGTTGCGTTGAGCGATTAACCGTTCTAAGTCCGGTAAGCGCACTGTTGGGGGTAGCACGTAATGAATGTCTTCTTGGCAGGGGCCTGCGGTATTAAACCAGCGTGGCATAGGTTAACTGGGGTTAATGGGGTTGCTCTCAGTTTACTGTGCTGTTGTTGGAATGGTGTTCTATTGTTAAGTAGTCAGACAGAATTAATTACACAAATACATAGTATAATGATATTCCAGGCAAAATTATGAGTTAATTACAGTTTCATATGATGTTTATCAGAGAAATAAATCCTCTTTCGTCTAAATTGCTCGACTCAAATTCATCGCCAAAGCCGACATCATCAGGTACGTCAACGAGCACATTGCCTCATATTAGCTTCGCAAGGAGTAAAAAAAGTAGAGTTAATGAATATTTTCAGAATAAGTTATAAGACACTCTATAACTGGTTCAATCGGTG
>NZ_JANMZH010000070.1:0-2262 GCF_031383065.1 Microcoleus sp. OTE_8_concoct_300
GAAATTTTGTGGCGGTTTATCAAATATACATGGCTCGAAATAGATGCCTACTCTAGCTGGCAATCTCTTGTTTCATCTGTAGAAAAAATTCTTAAAGAGTTTGGAGATAATTATGTAATTAATTTTGCTTAACTACTTAAATAGTATAATTAAGGAATCGCCCCAAGCGACACATCAAGAATCGCAAACTTCTGCCAATCTTCCGAATCAAAGTGCCACCATTCAGTTGTTATACCGATAAATCCCTGTTTTTTCATCGCATCCTTAAGCACTTGACGATTTTTCCGAGATTCCGCGCTGCCGCCTTGATAATCTGCGTGAGCTTTTTCGGTAAAATCATCGTAGGGTGTTGGCATTTCTAATTCTTTGCCGGTGCGATCGACTAAAGTCAAATCAATAGCAGCACCGCGATTGTGCCGCGAACCCCTAGCAGGATTAGCAACATAGCGCGGATCTGGCATAACTTCCCACATTTGCTTAGTCACAGAGAAAGGCCTGTAGCAATCGTAAACTTTCAAACCCAATCCAATTTTTTCCAAATCTGTTTGAACTAGCGCTAACTTTTGAGCAACAGAACTTCTCAAGGCGCACTTCGATATAGGGTAAAGTTTTCGTTTCAAGAAATTGTTAGTAGTGGCGTATCGGATATCGAGGCGAATGTTGCGATTTACGGTGCGGATGTCAACCAGTCGCGCCCAACTGGGAAGTTGACTCATGAAAATACTTTCAGGTACTATTGGGTTGGGTTCTGGTGGGGGAATTTGCACTTGTGGCGGCTCCTGGGCGCGGACAAAGGTTGTATGGTGCAGACCGATAGCACATAGCAACACTAGCATAAATGCGATTAAGTATTTTCCAAAACGATTAAATTTCATAGCTGTTGGGATTGTGAGTGTTAAAAAGTAGATTGAGGTCGTTGTTCTATGCTATAACCAATATTATGATGTCACCGTAACAGCAAGGGGAGCTATGAAAACTGCAATTTCACTTCCAGATTTAGTTTTTGAAGAAGCCGAGGCTTTGGCTAGTCAGTTAGGGCGATCGCGCAGTGAGCTTTATACAAAAGCATTGCAGGCGTATCTGCGGCGACACAAGGGCGATCAAATTTAGTATTATGGAACCGCGAAGACGCGAAGAACACGAAGGAAGAAGTCAGATCAAATCCGTTGGTATCGGAATTATTCATCTCTCTATTCTCTGACTCTGCGCCCTCTGCGCCCTCTGCGGTTTAATTATTCAGAAACAATTGTCAACGATTTTACGCAACTAACACTCTTATTAAGGTGCGTCAGAATACTAAACCCTCGATAATTGCTCTAGAACTTCGTCTGACGCACCCTACCAATCGATGGTCGTGTGACACGTTTGCCCAGCGTCCTGTTTTTAAATTCCCAAGCGCTGATATACTAAATCTAAGTGCCTCAATTGATACTGCGGATCGAAACAATCATCAATTTCCTTGCTCGTCATCTTAGCAGTAACGCGATCGTCCTTAGCAATTAAATTGTAGAAATTGCCGCCCGGTTTGTTCCAAGCTTCGTGAGCACAAGATTGCACAATTTTGTAGGCGTCTTCGCGACTGGTGCCTTTTTCTACTAAGGCTAACATCACGCGCTGGCTGAAGATGACTCCGCCGTAAAGGTTCATGTTTCGCTTCATATTTTCGGGATAGACTAGCAGGTGTTTTACTAAGTCTGTGGTTTCTACTAACATGAAGTGAGTTACTGTAGAACTGTCGGGCAAAATCATCCGTTCTACGGAACTGTGAGAGATGTCTCGTTCGTGCCAAAGCGCTACGTTTTCTAAGGCTGCGACGGCGTTGGCGCGGACAATTCTCGCCATCCCTGTGAGTCTTTCGGATCGAATCGGGTTGCGTTTGTGGGGCATGGCGGATGAGCCTTTTTGCCCTTTGGCAAAGTATTCTTCGACTTCGAGAACGTCGGTGCGTTGCAGGTTGCGGATTTCTACTGCAAAACGCTCGATCGATGCTGCTAAGAGTGCTAAGGTTTGGACGTATTCGGCGTGTCGATCGCGCGAAATGACTTGAGTGGATGCGGTATCGGGTTCGAGTCCGAGGTTTTGACAGGCGATCGCTTCTATTCGCGGATCGATATTAGCATAGGTTCCGACTGCGCCGGAGATTTTGCCGACTGCAATGGACGATCGCAAATTCACTAATCGGGCGCGGTTGCGAAACACTTCTGCCAGCCATCCTGCTAGTTTAAAGCCAAAGGTGATGGGTTCGGCGTGAATTCCGTGCGA
>NZ_JANMZH010000115.1:0-1135 GCF_031383065.1 Microcoleus sp. OTE_8_concoct_300
CCCAGTACCATTTCTACCAGTTCAGCTTGGCTCAACTGCTCGATTTGGGTTTTTTTCTGCTCTTTGGTGGCTGCGGGCTTTTTCATTCGTTTATTTTACCAGATGCCGTCACTGAAGTTTTTTTGACCTGAATCCTTACGATGCTGCTAACGGTTTATGGGATTTAGCAGCGAACCGCCGGAATCCTAATGCGATAAGGATTCTTGCCGAGATGATCGGTTTAGGTGAGATTGCATCTCTGTTATTGCGGAAATCTGCGGGCGATAAATCGGTTGACGGGGAAGCTATCAAGAAGATTGCAGGTGCGATCGAGCGTACCCAGATAAAGAGCAAATAGGGCTTCTCATGGTGCAGAATGAAAAGCCGTTGCGAGGAGCCCCGTCACGCCGATCGGGTGAATTAATACAATTAATACACTGTTTTTACGCTGTCTGATAGTGTACTTAATGTACTTAATGTACCTTTTGGACAGTTCGATCGCTCAAAACATCCCATCAAGCATTTCGGTAATGTCTTGTTGGTCGCGGCCCCGATTATCGTCATAAATCATAAGCGTGTCGAGCTTGCGGTGGCGACTCAATTTTTGCACCTTGCGGACATTCCCATCCGTCGCATCCAGGGCCGCCGTGATAGCGCTGTGTCTGATGCGGTGAGGGGACATCTGCTTTTTGATGCCAGCATTTTCGCTGTGTCGCACAACAATCTTACGGATACCGTCGCCAGTCAGCCGATGTCCTGAATTAGCAAAGTCAAGCGCGGTAAACAGCGGGGTATCATGCGATTGGTTCCCGCCCCTAGCTTCGAGCCAGTCAGCGATCGCCTGAACAGTTGCCGTTCCCAAGTCGATCGCCTCAGCTTGCGTCCCGCGCCCCTTGCCAAAAATCCGCAAAGTCTTACCGGCTGGGTCAAAGTCGCGGACATTCAACTGGCAGACTTCATTTCGTCGCAAAGCGTTACCCCACAACAGGCGAAGCAAAGCATAATCACGCTTGCCCATTAGTCACAAGTTAAGCTAAAAGCACTATTGTCAATGAGTAAAATTACTCATCTTTTACCTGTTGACCCAATTAAAATATGACTCCATTTGTTCCTTTATTATTGAAAAAAAACTGTTCGGGACTTCTTTGAGTTCCAG
>NZ_JANMZH010000142.1:0-23795 GCF_031383065.1 Microcoleus sp. OTE_8_concoct_300
GATCGATCGAACAATTCAGCAGTTGCCAAACACCTCGCGCCGTCGTGAATCAAGACTCGATCGGCCCACGGAGGCAAAGCCTGCAAACCGTTGTAAACTGACTCTTGCCTGGTGGCGCCTCCTTTAATCAGTTTCACGGGCATAACCAAAGATAAATCGCTCAGAATTGCTTGAAAATCAGGAAAATCGTCTGGCTGACCCATGATGCCAATCCAGCTAATGTGCTGCGAAGCTTCAGCGGCAGCCAAAGTCCAACTCAGCAAAGGTTTTCCCAGCAAAGTCAGCAGCAGTTTGTTCCGCTGACTCCCCATCCGTCGCCCTGAACCCGCCGCAGGAATTAATAAGTGCATTAACTAACCGTTCTTAACCCAACTAGGTATATATTAAGAGCGTCCTGTACTTTTGGGTCAGTTGTTTAGCTGTCAGCCAGTAGCTTTTAATGTCTAGAAATACTATAAGCTGATAGCTGAAAGCCGATCGCTGAGAGCTACCTCGATAGATAATAGCCGATCGTTTATGATGCGAATACTAGCACTTGTCCCAGGCGGGATTGGCGACCAAATTTTATTTTTCCCCACCGTCGATGACCTCAAGCAGTCTTATCCAGAGGCGCAAATTGATGTCATCGTGGAACCGAGGGCGAAGGGCGCTTACCGAGTCTGCAAATCCGTCAAAGAAGTCTTGACGTACAATTTCAAAGACCGCAATGCTATGGCAGATTTGGGCAATTTACTGGGCGTAATTCGCGATCGCGAATACGATGCAGTTATTTCCCTAGGCCAGCGGTGGACTGTAGGGCTGCTGCTGTGGCTGACGGGCATTCCCCAGAGAGTTGGCTATTCGGGAACCAACGGCGCTCGATTTCTTACCGCTGCTGTACCGCTCAAAACTGAACAGTACGCCGCTTCAATGTACCACGATTTGCTGCAAGGATTTAATATTAAAAATGCTTGTCCGCCGATCGCAATTAATGTACCTAAACAGGACATTCAGTGGGCGGAAGCCGAACAGCAGCGGTTGGGGGTAAAAGAAAGCGGTTACATTCTAATTCACGGCGGTTCGAGTCAGCTAGCTTTGTCTAAAGGTATTGACAAAATTTACCCTACAGACAAGTGGAAGCAAATCATCAATGACTGTCAGCAGCGCCAGCCGAATTTGCCGGTTGTTGTTGTGAAAGGCCCGGAGGATGAAGAGTTCGTAACAAAGTTAGTCGAGTTATGTCCCAATGTAAAAGTTATCTCGCCGGATGATGTCGGCAAGTTGGCGGCGACTATTGCTGCTGCTAATTTGATGATATGTACTGACAGTGCGCCGATGCACTTAGCTGTGGCGGTTCAAACTTATACTATAGCTTTGTTCGGCCCGACTGAACCTGCAAAATTGCTGCCAAAGAGCGATCGATTTTTGGGCATTAAATCTCCTACTGGCAATATGGCAGATATCTCTCCTCAAGAGGTTTTAAAGAAGGTTTGGGGCGGCTAAGAACAAAACTTCGTAGTAAGGACTTTAGTCCTCTCTTAGCTGGTTTCCAGGCTCTGCCTGGGAACCCCTATCTAGAGGCTCTGCCTCGCTGCTTGTGTGCGCTTCACAGGAGCCAGAGCCGGGGGACGAGGAAAGAAGTGGGGGAGCTAAAACTCGATGTTAGTCTTCCAAATCATCCATCATCTGCTGCAATTCCTTTTTCTTTTGCTTGGCAAACTCAACGCTGCCCAAACTTGTCAACAATCCGCCCGAAGCAGTGAGAGTAGCCTCTGAGATTTTCTCACAAAATAGAAGTGCGATCGATCCGAAAGTAACCATTGCCGATGCGGCGGTGACAACAAGGGCAAGATTGTAGCTTTGGCGAACTTGCCGCAACGATTCTCGCAGCATTTCTTTCTTAATTTCGCTATAATCTTGATCGGGTTGCGAGTTGCCGAATAAGTTAAAATTCATAACTGTTTTCTCTCCAAAATAGTGATATTTTTTTGTTTCTACAATTACTCTACCGAAGCAAACAGCGAGACTCAAGGGCAGATAGGGCGAGTTTTAATTTGCGATATGCCCTAATTTTTGGGGCAGATAGGGCAGGAGATTAAAACCTATCTGCCCTAGACAGACAGAAGTATTTAAATTAGGATTTACACATGGGGAATCAGAAACCGGGTTTTTACGAAAATACTTCCCACTCACCCGTAGATTCGGGTAAAAACCCGGTTTCTTTGGTCGGACTGCGTAAGTTTGGACTGTCGGATTTTCCCGAAGTCCGCCAGGGAATTCATTCCCTGTCGGAATTTCGGATAATCGAATTATCGAATTATCGAATTAACTGAAAAACTAACAACCATACCTAAAAACCTATTATGCGCCCATCCGATATAGTTCAATCGAGTGAAACTGGAAAACGCAAGCTCAAAGAATCATACAAGCAAGCTAACCTGACGATAGAAGAACTAGCGACAAAAGCTACGGTTTCCACTGACACAATTCAGCGCTTACTCGGTACAAGAAAATGTCTTAATGGCGTAGAAAAATGGGCAGTTGAGAATATTGCTAAAGCATTAGGAATAGAACCGACAGATATTGTCGATCCAAAAGATTGGAATGCCGAAAATACGCTGCCGCCCGAGTTTGAATCACTCATAGCAGAAAAAATTAAAACCTTTTGCGGCCGCCGATTTGTTTTTGATAATTTTCAGCAATTTCTCATCGAAAATCCTTACGGTTATTTTACAATCATCGGGGATGCGGGAATGGGCAAAAGTTCCATTGTTGCTAAATACGTCTCGGAACATAAATCTCCCTGCTATTTCAATATTCTCGTCGAAGGCCGCAACCGACCCGAATTGTTTTTGAAGAGCATTCGCCAGCAATTAATTGACCGCTATGAATTGCAAAATTCAGCAGATGCGGATTTACCGACGTTACTGGCAAAGGTGGCGGGAAAACTCACTTTGGGCGAACGTTTGGTAATTGCGATAGATGCACTGGATGAAGTCGAACAAGAAGCGGGAGAAAATCTTTTACATTTACCGACAACTCTGCCAGATAACGTTTATTTCCTGCTGACTAGGCGACCTTATCACCTCGGTAAAAAGCGACTGTCTGTATCTCCGGGAGTTCCGGTCAAAGAATTAGATTTGAGAGATGACCAGTATGTAAATTTTAATCAAGAGGATATCAAAGAGTATATTCTATTTGTTATAAATGCCGATTCTGACTATAAGGATGGACTGAGAAAGTGGATTCAAGAGCGGGGCATTATTGATGCAAGTTTTGTCGAACAATTGGCCAACAAAAGCGAAAATAATTTTATGTATTTGCGCTATGTTTTGCCAGCAATTGCTAAGGGCGATTACAATGACTTAAGTTTAAAGCAATTGCCAGACGGGCTACAAGAGTATTATCAAAATCACTGGGTGCGGATGGGGCTGGAAGCTAAGCCTGGGCAATTGATGGAGATTGTATTGTATATTTTGTTAGAGATTGGAACGCCGATTCCCTGCGAGATGATTGCTGGAATTGCTAAGGAAGATGAATGCGACGTAGAAGCGGTTTTAGATGAGTGGGTGGAGTATTTGAAAAAGCAGAAGGTAGACGGAGAAATCTGCTACGGCATCTATCATGCTAGTTTCCTTGACTTTCTGAAAACCAAACGGGAAATGGATTCAAAGCGGAAGCTTTTTAAGGAAGTAAATCAACGGATTGCTGAGTATTTAGAAAAGGGGATGGTGTGAGATGGGAGAATTTGCTGACAAGTTAGCAGCCGAAAAACTTTACTATCAACGTGCTTATCTGGGCAGCTTACTGCCAAATTATGTCAAGTCTGGAAATTTAGGAAAATATTATCAAACGCTGACGGATTTTAACTTCCTGATGGCAAAGATTCAGCATCCTGAGTTTGGACTGCAGGCACTTATTGATGATTTCGATTTGGTTGACGATTCAGAAGCATTAACTAACCCAGAGTACAACCCAGAAAAAGTTGAAGCCCTGAACTTGATTCAAGCGGCACTGTGGAAGTCAGCGGATATTTTGACTCTAGATAAGACGCAACTCGCAGAGCAATTGTTAGGGCGCTTGCTGCACTTTAACATTCCGGCAATTCAGGGAATGGCAGAGGTAGCTAAGCAGTGGAAAGCAGCACCTTGGTTGTGTCCTTTGACATCTTGTTTAACTCCCCCTGGCCTGGGACTGCTGCGCACTCTCAATGGTCACAGCAGTTGGGTATATGCAGTAGCCGTCACTGCTGATGGCAAGCGGGCGATTTCTGGTTCATATGACAATACCCTCAAAGTCTGGGATTTAACCACTGGAAAGGAACTGTTTACTCTCAAGGGTCACAGCGATTCGGTAAATGCAGTAGTCGTCACTGCTGATGGCAAGCGGGCGATTTCTGGTTCAATGGACAAAACCCTCAAAGTCTGGGATTTAACAACTCTAAAGGAACTGTTTACTCTCAATGGTCACACCAGTTTCGTAAATGCAGTAGCCGTCACTGCTGATGGCAAGCGGGCGATTTCTGGTTCATATGATAAAAACCTCAAAGTCTGGGATTTAACAACTCGAAAGGAACTGTTTACTCTCAAAGGTCACACCAGTTCGGTATATGCAGTAGCCGTCACTGTGGATGGCAAGCGGGCGATTTCTGGTTCATATGATAAAACCCTCAAAGTCTGGGATTTAACAACTCGAAAGGAACAGTTTACTCTCAAGGGTCACACAGACTGGGTATATGCAGTAGCCGTCACTGCTGATGGCAAGCGGGCGATTTCTGGTTCAATTGATAAAACCATCAAAGTCTGGGATTTAACAACTGGAAAGGAACAGTTTACTCTCAATGGTCACAGCAGTTCGGTAAAAGAAGTAGCTATCACTCCTGATGGCAAGGAGGCGATTTCTGGTTCAAGAGACAACACCCGGAAAGTCTGGGATTTAACAACTGGAAAGGAATGGTTTACTTTCAATGGTCACACCCGTTCGGTATATGTAGTAGCCGTCACTGCGGATGGCAAGCGGGCGATTTCTGGTTCAAGAGACAACACCCTAGAAGTCTGGGATTTTACAACTGGAAAGAAAGAGTTTACTCTCAAAGGTCACACCAGTTCGGTAAATGCAGTAGCCGTCACTGCTGATGGCAAGCGGGCGATTTCTGGTTCAAGAGACAACACCCTGAAAGTCTGGGATTTAACAACTCGAAAGGAACAGTTTACTATCAAAGGTCACACCAGTTCGGTAAATGCAGTAGCCGTCACTGCAGATGGCAAGCGGGCGATTTCTGGTTCAGATGACAATACCCTCAAAGTCTGGGATTTGTTGAGTGGAAATGTGATTGCCAGTTTCATGGGTGAAAGTTCGATCGCCTCTTGCGCGATCGCCCCCGATGGAGTCACAATTGTAGCAGGCGACGAATCCGGCCGCGTATATTTCCTGCGGCTAGAAGGGATGGAGGAACTAACATGAACTCCTCACCTCTGCCAACTCCCATCTCTACCGCCGCTTACCCAATAGAATTTCAGCAACTCCTGCGAGAAAAAACCGATAATTTTGCAGGCCGCAAGTTTGTTTTTTCTGCCATATCCGACTTTCTGAACTCCCACAGCCGCGGTTATTTCACAATAGTCGGCACTCCCGGCTGCGGCAAAAGTTCCATCCTCGCCCAATATGTCAGGGCCCATCCTCGCAGTATCTATTACAACGCTGCAGTTGAGGGCAAAAATCGAGCTGAAGATTTTCTCGCTTCAGTCTGCACTCAACTGATTGACAAATACCTTGCCGCCAATGGGCAAACATCGGAAATCCTCAAGCTAAAATCTCAACTTCAAAATCTCGAATCCCATGATGGGAGTTGGTTTCTGTCTTTGTTGCTTCAGCAAATTAGCGATAAATTAAACGTAGCTTGCGAGACGGCACGTCATCGCCAAAAGTTGATAATAGTCATTGATTCTGTAGACGCGATCGCCCGCACCAGTCAGCCTCCCAGCACAAATCTGTTTTATCTGCCGAGATATTTGGGCGATCGTACTTATTTTATCCTCGCCCGCCGCCCGTTTTTGAGAGAAAAATCCGGCTTGTTAATTGAAACCCCCTCTCAAACTCTCGATTTAAGAGATTATCCCGCCCAAAATCGCGAAGATGCCCTTAACTACATTCAGCAATACCTATCAACCGCACCCGATTTAACTCAACCCGAATTCTGCCAACAACTCGCCACAGTCAGCGAAAACAATTTCATGTATCTGAGTCAGATGTTAAGGGCGAGCGTCGAGAATTCACACCCCGATGCTAATCTGGGAGAGTCCTCACTTTTCCCTGAACTTCCTCCCGGTTTAGCAGCGTATTATCAAAACCACTGGCTGCGGATGAGAGGTGATGGCTTATCGGAAGTTGACTTGTCTGTGCTGAATGTTTTGGTACAATCCACAACAGGTTTGTCTGTAAGTGCGATATCCAATATAATTGATGAGGATGAATACGAAATAGAAAAAGTGTTAGACAATTGGATCGAGTTCTTGAATTCCCAGGAAATCCGAGGAGAAATTTGTTATAGCTTGTATCATGCCAGCTTCCGGGAATGGCTGGGCAAACAATCTATTTTAGAATGATGATCGTACCTATATTTTCGCTGTGCCAGCCTATAGTCTTCCTTGTCCAGTCTTCCCGATCCCCCCTAACCCCCCTTAATAAGGGGGGGACAAGAGTAGTCAAAGTCCCAAGCGGAAAAAGAGGAGGACTGGAACACTCAAAGTCCCCCTTATTAAGGGGGATTTAGGGGGATCTAGACTCGACTATAAACGATAGATACAAAGGTTTTTAGGCTTAAGTTAACACCAACGAACACTGCCACATCCTCACCCTAAACTCAATTTTCAAGCAACAATACAACAATGAAACGAGCAGTATTTCTCGATCGCGATGGCGTTCTCAATATCGAAGTCGGCTACATCCACAAAGTAGAAGATTTGCATTTAATCCCCGGAATAGCCCAAGCTGTACGCCGTTTAAATGACCAACAAATATTTTGCTGTTTGGTTTCCAATCAATCGGGCCCAGCGAGGGATTATAATCCGGTTAGCCACGTAGAAGCTTTGCACAAACGCCTGTGTCATTTATTAGAAAATGAAGCAGGAGCCAAGTTAGATGCTCTTTATTACTGTCCTTATTTAAGCGCAGCAGAAGGCGGAACCAACCCCGAATTTACGCGGTATTCGACTTGGCGAAAACCGAATACGGGGATGTTGGTAGCCGCGGCTTGGGAACACGATTTGGATTTGCCGAATAGTTTTATGGTCGGGGACAAAGCGACTGATGTTGATATGGCTCACAATGCCGGCTGTACTGGCATTTTGGTGCAGACTGGTTACGGAGAAAGCGTGTTGAGCGGGGAGTATCAGCACCATACTAAACCGGATTTTATTGCAGCAAATTTAGCGACGGCGGTTGAGTGGATTTTGCAACACTTTGATGATTAGAAAATCTGGCGTTGCTTAATACAGGGATGAATTGAATAGTTCGGAATTGCCATAAGCCCTGCGAGGGTGAGTTTTGTAACTTCAGAAAAAAGTTGGTTCATACTGATATCTTGCACCATTGTCAGCAACAGGCAAGATGCCTGTTCCACAACAGATAAATTTTCTTGTGGAACAGGCATCTTGCCTGTTCATAAAAGGTTAATTGACAATGGTGCAACATTTGAATTCATACCGTTAATCAGCAACGCTGAAAATGGGCGTTGCATAATTGCGGGATGATTTTGATTGTTTTGTGGGATGGGCGTCCCGCCCGTCCGCTTTATTTTCAAAGCAGGCGGGAGGCGTACCTCACAAGAATCATCTTCAAACTGTGCAACGCCAAAATTTCTAGATTCACTTAATTCTGCAGGAAAGGGCAACGTAAGGAAGCGCCACTGTAAACGTTGTACCAACGCCGATTTTGCTTTCGCAGCCGATCGCACCTCCTTGCAATTCCACAGCTTTTTTAACAATTGTTAATCCCAAACCGTTACCTTTAATCTTTCCCGTATTCTTGCAGCGGTAGAAGATTTCAAATATTTTCCCTACTTCGGTTTCTGGGATGCCGATCCCTTCGTCTCGGACGCGCATAATTAGTAAGGGAGAGTGAATATTTGTAAATGGGGAATTGGTCAACAAACAATCAGAAGATAAGCAGAAAATAGCTTCTTTGTCTACCTCGCCTGCTTGACGGTATTCCAATTCCAAGGTGACTTGCCCGCCGTTGGGGGAATATTTGATGGCGTTGACGATTAAGTTAGAGAGGATGCCGTGCAGCAATTGTTGATCTAATATCGCGCTGGTAACGTTTGAGGGGATTAACGTTAGTTTGTGCTTGCCTTCATTTCCTAACTGCAATTGATCGAGCAAGTCTTGACAAAATTCAACTAAATTTATCGGTAATGGATTGCATTTGAGTTTGCCTGCTTCTGCTCTACCCATGAACAGCATATCGTCGATTAGCTGGTTCATTTTTTGGGTAGCTGAGTGCACGAGTCGCAGCGTTCTAACTTGGGATTCGTCACTCTTGCGAGTTCGAGCGAGCTCTAGAAGTTCCGCAGAGATTAAAATCGCGTTGAGCGGGTTGCGCAATTCGTGAGCGGCCATTGAAATATAATGGTTTTGGCGGTGCGATCTTTCTTCCAGCGACTCTCTAGCTGCTTCCGCAGTTTTAAGAGCTTCTTGCATCTTGGTTTCGATTTCGTGTCTGTGCAGGGCAATCTCGATCGCCACCCGTAAATCATTTTGTTGAAATGGTTTTATAATGTAACCGAATGGATCTGTAAGTTTCGCTCTTTGGAGGGTTTTATCGTCGGCATAAGCTGTTAAAAATACAGTCGGCACATTCATATTAGTTCTGATTTTTTCTGCCGCTGTTACCCCGTCCATGTCACCTTTAAGCACGATGTCCATCAACACTAAATCGGGCTCGTTTTCTCTAGCTTTTTGAATTGCTTCTTCTCCTGAAGAAACTGTAGCTGTTACTGCATATCCCAGTTTTTTTAATCGCCCTGCTATGTCTTGGGCTACAATAACTTCGTCTTCTACAACCAAAATTTTTATAGGGTTCATTTTTCGTTAAATGCGCTGCCGATAATTTAACTCTTGAAATACTATATTGTAGCAGGTTCCACACTGACTGTCAATGGCAATATTCGCCTCTAATTGGTAAGCCAACATTCTCACTAATCGCAATCCTAAGGTGTCTGCATTTTCTACGTCGAAACCAGGCGGAAATCCGCTACCATTATCTTGAAGTATTAATTGAAATTTCTGAGTATTTATTTTATGAAGATCAATATTAATTTCACCTACTAAACTTTGGCGAAAAGCATATTTTAAGGAATTAGAAACCAGTTCGTTAATAATTAAACCGCACGGAATTGCTGTTTCTATGTTTAAATAAATTGGGTCAATGTTGAGATTGAATTGGATGGCAGTGTTGCCGCAACCAAAAGATTGATACAAATTAGCAACCAAGTTTTGGACGTAGGGGGGGAGGTCGATGCGATCGAGATGTTCGGATTGATACAGTTGCTCGTGAATCAGAGCCATTGAATGGATACGGGTTTGGCTTTCTTCAAATAAAGCTAGCGTCGGTTCGTCTTCAATGTATTGAGCTTGAAGTTGCAGCAAGCTGGAAATTACCTGCATATTATTTTTGACTCGGTGGTGAATTTCTTTGAGCAATACTTCTTTTTCGCGGAGTGCTGCTTGGATGCGGGCCTCGGTACATTTGCGATCGCTGATATCTTCGCCAATACCCGCGATCCGGTAAATTTTGCCCGATTCGTCGTAAATGGGAAAAGCTCGATCGCACACCCAGCGAATTGTGCCGTCTGGCAGAAAAATCCGATATTCGGTACTGGTGGACTCGCCCTCCAACACTCGCGTCATTGCCTCTTGCAACAGGTGTCTATCTTCTGGATGCACCCACTCCATCAATTTTAAGGGCTCGGCATACAATTCTTCGCTGCTGCGCCCCCAGATTTGTTCGTAAGCTGGACTCAGATACAATAAATCGGTGAATTCAGCAGAAAGTAGCCAAAAGGAATCTTGGATATTTTCTGCTAGCTGACGGAATCGTTCTTCACTTTCGCGGATGACCTTTTCTGCTTGTTTGCCTTCGCTGATATCTTCTGCAATGCCAACGATGCGGTAAACTTGACCCGCTTGATTTCTAATCGGAAAAGCCCGATCGCGAATCCAGCGAATTTCGCCGTCCGGTCTAACAATTCGATATTCGGTCTCGTTTTCAGACTCAATTGGTTTAGTAAAGGTAGCAATAACGCGATCGCGATCTTCTGGATGGAGGGACTCTGCAAAAAAGCGTCTGTGAGCATACAAATCAGCGCAGCTTCTGCCCCAAATTTTTTCGTAACCCGGACTGATATAAATAATTTCCTGGGGTTGAACGTTTACCATCCAAAACACGCTTTCAATATTTTCTGCTAGCTGTCGGAACCTTTCTTCGCTTTCTTTCAGTGCTGCTTCTGTTTTTTTGCGATCGCTAATATCGCGCTGCACGCCAAAATACCCGACGATTCTGCCCGGGGAATCGTAAATGCAAATATAGTCGCCTTCTACCCAAACTGGAAGCCCGTCAAACTTGCGACTCTCATTTTCGATGTGAATTCTGCCAGCATCAAAAAATTGCCTAATTATCTCTCTGCCGCCAGTCAAGTCGTGGGACAATAAAGAGTAAAGCGTCCGACCAATAAACTCTTCCCTAGTACCTCCGTATTGAGCTATCAAAGCATCGTTTGCCTTCGTTACCCGCCCGTTAGCAAATACGTAATCCAAGACTTTTTCTTTGTCAACGGTATTGTCCCATTGCACCGGTTCGTCCAGCATCGTAAAGAAAAAGCCATCTAAAGATTGAGAGAAAAACAATTCTAGCTGTTCCTGGCTTTCCCGCAGAGCTTCTTCGGCGCGCCAGCGATAGATAATTTCTTCCCGCAATTGATTGTTTGCTGTTTTCAAGTCTTCAGTGCGCTTTTGATATTTAATTTTTAGCTGATTTTTGATTTCTTGCAGCCCTATTTCTGCCTGTTTTTTTTCAGTGATATCTTGAGTAACTACCATGCCTGCAAAAATTTCTTCCCGGTCGTTTTTGACGGGAGCAATTGTTTTTGAATAAATGCGACCGCGGTATTTATATTCAAAAGTATTCTCTTTTCCTGCCAAAGCCGCGCGATATTTAGTCTCAAAAAGTGACCAATCTTCAGGAGGCGATACTTCCCACAATGTTTTGCCTTCCAACTGTTCTTTGGACAAACCAACTGCTGCCAAACCTTGACCGTCAACCAGAGTATAGCGCAAATCGCGATCGAACAAAAACACCGACCCATTCGGATAATGTTTGATGAGAGTTCGGTACATTTCCTGGCTTTTTTCCAGAGATGCGATTAACCGAATGCGATCGTCGTCGGTGATATCAAATTCAGTTGCCGAACCCGAAAAGCCAGCATTCTCGACTGCTTTGAGTTGTGCTTCTAATTTCTGGCACAATTCTCTCTGCTGCTGCAAATCCTCTTCAAGTTGCCGAATTTTTGCTTTTTGCTCTGCTACTAATGCTTCGCAGGTGTCGAGAGGTCGATCGATCTTGGTAGGATCAATACACATAATGGCTCTAGGTTTGGCAGTTGCGGACTTGAGCTTTTTCAAGTTAATACTAACAAAGCTCAAGCCTTTACTGCCAACTTAAGCAGTCAATCTTTCTTGACTGGTGCCCAAAGCCTTCTACCTTTATTTAGGAACTCCCGCCGTCAAGACTTCATGGCCCTCAAGTGTCACCAAAACATCATCTTCAATTCTCACGCCAATACCGCGCCATTTTTCAGGAACCTCCGGCTGTCCTTCAACGGGTTTAATATAAGGAGAAATATAAATCCCCGGTTCCACCGTCAGCACTTGTCCTGGCTGCAAAACTTGCGGATTTTCGCCGTACTGATAAACCCCGACATCGTGCACGTCCAATCCCAGCCAATGACCAGTGCGGTGCATATAAAATGGCTTGTATTTCTCTTCTTTAATTATCTCTTCAATGTCGCCCACCAAAAGTTTTAAATCCATTAAACCTTCCACCAAAACGCGCACTGCTGTTTCGTGAATTTTGCTGTAAGGATTTCCCGGATATACTTGACTAATTGCCTGCAATTGTGCTTGCAAAACTAAGTCATAAATTATCTGTTGTTCAGTTGTAAATTTGCCGCTAACAGGAAAGGTGCGAGTAATATCAGCGTTGTAGTAGTCGCAAGCACAACCGGCATCTATTAGCAACAAATCGTTTTCCTGCATTTGGCGGTTGTTTTCGATGTAGTGGAGGACGCAGGAATTGTAACCTGACGCAACAATTGAAGGGTAAGCGGGAGTGCAGCCATTTAAGCCAAAAGTATGTTCTATTTCAGCTTGAATTTCATATTCGTACCTGCCCGGTTTGGCGAATTCTTGGGCGCGGTTGTGCGCTGCAACTGAGATATTAGCGGCTTTTCGCATTAATGCTAATTCAGTTTCGCTTTTCACCAGCCGCATCGGGTGTAAAATGATGTTGGAATCTTCGACTGCTGTCGGGCCTGTGCCACGTTTGGGGTAGGTTGCCATCAAGCGCTGCCAGTGATTGAGGACTGTTTGGTCGAAAGTACGATCGCGCCCGAAGTGATAGTATATTCGATCGGCTTTTTCTAAATATTTGGGCAATTTTTCCGCAATTTCGGCGATGGGGAAAGCTTCATCTGCGCCGTACAATTCCTTAGCGCCTTCTACTCCGGCGCGATAGCCGTGCCAAGTTTCTTTTTCCAAGTCTTTTGGCTGCACAAACAAGACAAATTTGTGTTCTTCGTGGTGCGGCGCGAGCACTGCTACCGCCTCCGCTTCATTGAAACCAGTTAAGTAGAAAAAATCGCTATCTTGTCGGTATGCGTATTCTACATCGTTGTGCATGACGGCTGCGGGCGCGCTGCGAAATATCGCCGTCCCGCTGCCAATTTTTGCCATTAACTGTTCGCGTCTTTGTCGGTATTCGGTGGGGTTTGTCATCCGATTTTAGATTTTAGATTTTAGATTTTAGATTGAGTGTCATATTAACACTCGGCGGTTGAAACCGCTGAGTTTACGGGCACACAGACTTGCACCCGCAAGGCAAGGGTTGAAGAGATAGGAGTTCGGTTTTTTTCTGGGTCTACTTATTTATTCTATTGTTCTGCGAGCGCCAATTGACAAGTATAGTCAACCAGCCTTGAAAAAAAGGAGTTAGGAGTAATTAAAGTCCATCTCGGATCAAAATCCGACCAATTTCGGCCATATTTGATAGCCCTGACAATTCTAAACTGTCGCTGCTTGCAGTTGAATTCCATTTGCACGAACATTTTTTGGTAACTAGACTGCTGAGTTCCTAAAATAGTTCTAACGGGATAATAGGAAACACCGGGAATATTAGATTTGCTTAATTTTACGCTGCTGGGATCGATGCAAATATATGCAAAACATCTTAATTTTTCGGGGTCGATGCAAAGAGTTACAAAACATCTTATATCAAATGTTAGCATCGTCCTGTATTCATCTCTCTGTTCTCGAACTCTGCGTTCTCTGCGTTCTCTGCGGTTTAATCATTCCAATCCAACCGGAATTGATATTAATTTTTCGGCGCGGGCGCTCAAAGTATTGACGGAAATAAAAATCAAAGTTGCCATGAAAAATCTTGACAAATTTTTGGTTGTATGCTTGGCAAATCTAGTTTTTATCTGCGTTAAATTCCGTTCATAGGCGGTTATTCTATCAAAAATCAACTCGGCGGTTGAAACCGCTTCTACACAGACAAAACCCGCCTGCGCGGGTTGAATTTCTTGAGTCCCTCTCTGCTGGGACTTCGTTTGTGTAGAAGCGAATTCTATTCGCGCTGACTTTTTAAAGCTGAGGAACGTATTGTTCTTTTTCAGGAACAAAAGTGTATTCAGCGACAATTAGCCGGAACTCTTCGCCGTCGATGGTTTCTTTTTCGATCAACAAATCGACTAAGCGATCGATTACGGCGCGATTTTCGCGAATAATGCGGCGGGCTTCGTCGTAGCAGCTATCGACAATTACCCGGACTTGTGAGTCAATCCGAGAGGCAATTTCTTCGGAATATTCCGATCGCGCCGTGAAGTCGCGGCCGAGGAAAATTTCGCTTTGCTGAGCTTCCAGGGCGATCGGGCCCAAAGTAGACATCCCGTAGCGAGTCACCATTTGCCGCGCCATGCCGCTTACTTGCTGCAAGTCATTGCCGGCACCGGTGGTTACTTCGGCATCGCCGAAAACTACTTCTTCGGCTGCGCGGCCACCCAAAGCACCGCTAATGCGGGCTAAAATTTGCGATCTTGAAATCAAACCTTGGTCTTCGCTGGGCATGAACCAAGTCAAGCCGCGGGCCTGTCCGCGAGGTACTAAGGTAACTTTTTGAACGGGATCGTGGGCTTGAATGATTGTACCGACGATCGCGTGGCCGATTTCGTGGTAAGCAATCAAGCGCTTGCTCTTGCTGTCCACCAAGGGAGTGCCTTCCATACCTGCTACCACGCGATCGACTGCATCGTCAACTTCGAGCATCGTAATCGCTTCTTTGCGGCGGCGGGCGGTTAAAATAGCCGCTTCGTTGAGCAAGTTAGCCAAATCAGCGCCCGTAAAACCCGGAGTCCGGCGGGCGATGGCGTCCAAAGAAATCTCTGTAGACAGCTTCTTGTTGCGCGCGTGAACTTCCAAAATTTCCAAGCGGCCTTTGATATCCGGCGTATCTACACTAACTTGGCGGTCAAAACGTCCCGGACGCAGCAACGCTGAGTCGAGCACGTCGGGGCGGTTCGTGGCAGCAATGATGATAATGCCAGTATTGCCCTCAAAACCGTCCATTTCCGTCAGCAACTGGTTCAGGGTTTGTTCCCGTTCGTCGTTACCGCCGCCGATACCGGCGCCACGCTGGCGGCCCACTGCATCGATTTCATCGATAAAGATGATGCAAGGAGCATTTTCTTTAGCTTTCTTGAACAAGTCCCGAACGCGGGAAGCGCCGACACCGACGAACATTTCGACAAATTCCGAACCGGAGATGCTGAAGAAAGGCACGCCGGCTTCGCCTGCGATCGCTTTTGCCAGCAGGGTTTTACCAGTTCCGGGAGGGCCCACTAGCAGCACGCCTTTGGGAATCTTCGCCCCGACTGCGGTAAAGCGTTCGGGTTTTTTGAGGAATGTCACCACTTCTTGAAGTTCTTCTTTGGCTTCCTCAACGCCTGCTACGTCGTCGAACAGTACGCCTGTTTTAGCTTCCATTTGAAAGCGAGCTTTGGACTTGCCAAAATTCATGGCTTGGCCCGGACCGCCGGGAACGTTGCCACCGCGGCGGAAGAGGAAAAACAGCCCTCCTACTAACAAGAGGGGAAATACTAGATTGCCTAAAAGTCCCCAGACAGCGCCGTCATTGCGCAGGGGGTGAGTGTCGAAGCTGATTTTCGAGTCTCTGAGCCTAGAAACCAGTTCCGGAGCATTTGAGGGCAAGTCCACCCGCCACCGCTGCTCGTGATTGTCCAGTTCGGGATCGACTGCTAGGACAATAGCCGTCCGGCCTCCGTCGTAAAGGTCAACGCTGGTCACTCGACCGGCGTTTAAGTAATCTAAGAATCGACCGTAGCTCAGGCGGGTGCTGGCGGTGTTCTTGGTCATTTCTGCAGGGGATGGGGCAAAGGCCCCCTGCCACAAGAAAAAGCCGATGACTAAGGCGGGTAAAGTCCAAAGTAGTATAGTTCGCCAAGAAATTTTCATAAATGCGGATGCCTTGAATTGGGGACAGATCGGGTAAGATCGCGGTGTCGGAGGAGTGCGACAAAAGTTTACACTCAGAATCTTAACTAAATTTAACTTAACAATGCACTCTCAGGCAATACAGCTTCGACCACGATCGCTCCAGAAAAAGTTAGGTTAGTTACTGTAAGGGCGATCGTCCCGAATATAATGTTTGGTGCTGATTTCGATACCGATCTAGGTAGAGTTAGAAGAATCGCCGCAAAACCCACTGTCTTTCTGTCTTTAAGCGTGGCAGTGTCAAGGGATAAGGCATGATAATGGTGAGGCTCAGTGAGGTAACACATTTCAATGACAACTAGACAGCTTGTTCCTAATTCGGCTATGCTGACGCAGCAGACTAAGATCGCTTCTCACAAATCGATTATTAGTGCTGATTTGGGTCGGACGGCAACTAAAGCCTGCGTGAGTCGCAACCCGAGCAGCGTGGTTTTCATCCCTGCCAACGTGGCTGCTATGCCCGTTGAAAAGGTTCGTGGCGGCAGCTTTGAGTCGAAAGCAACAGACCCTCTGTTGGATATGTGGCTGGAGTACCAGGGCAAGGGCTACGCGATCGGCCAACTGGCGGCAGATTTTGGCGCTAATCTCGGCGGCGCCGACCAGTCGAAAGTAGTAGATGCTTTGGTTAAGGTTTTTTCCTGTGCTGGATATTTCCAGATGAAGGGCGAAATAGCAGTTGTGCTGGGTTTGCCGTTTTATTCGCAGGATCAGTTTGAGAAGGAAAAGGAAGAGATTATCAGCCAACTCCGCTCTCCCCACGTTGTGGTGTACCGGGGCGAGCGTGTGGATATTAACATCAGTCACGTTTGGGTGATGCCCGAAGGGTTCGGCAGCCTGATTTGGTGCGAGGCTCAAGACAACAAAGAGTTTACGCCGGAGTTGCCCGAACTGTCGGTGGCTGTTGTCGATATCGGACACCAAACTACCGATTTGTTAATGGTCGATCGTTTCCGGTTCGCCCGGGCGGCTTCTAAGAGCGATTCCTTCGCAATGAACAAGTTCTACGAACAAGTTGCCTCAAAGATTCCGGGGGCAGACCCTCAATCTCTGTCTTTACTGGAAGCGGTGAATAAACCAGAAGGTCAACGTTTCTACCGTCCCAGAGGAGCGACTAAGCCGACTAATTTAGATCCGATTATTAAGGATTTGCGGGAGGCTTTCGCTAACGAACTGTCCGAACGTTTGGTGCAGTGGCTGCCGGAACGGGTGACGGATGTGGTTCTGACTGGCGGTGGCGGCGAGTTTTTCTGGGAGGTGCTGCAACCTTTGCTTAAAGAGGCCAATCTTAAGGCTCACTTGGCTCAGCCTTCTCGGAAAGCTAATGCTTTGGGACAGTTTATTTATGCTGAGGCTCAGCTAGCCACGATAAAGTAACGCATTAAGGCTTGAACCCTATGGCACTGTGGGCAAAAAATAAGGCGAATTTCTCGGTGGCGTTTACAGAAGATGCTGCGGATCAAACTTTGCTGGCCGCTATTGAAAAAGAGTTGGCTTTCACGAAGTATCAGACTTTCAGCAATCTCTGTAAGCAAGCTTTGTGGCAGTTTTTGTCTGTATCTGAGTCTGCTAGCTCTACACAGAGCTTTCAACGGTTGGAACAGCGTATTGCTGAACTTGTGGTCAAATTTTCTGAATTTGAACACAATGTTTCTGCAGAGGAATTAAGCCGTTTGGAGGGACTGGAACATCACCTGAGTCAACTCAGCGCGCAGTTGGATCAGTTGCAGGGGAGTGTTAACAGTAAGTTTGCTCAAGTTTCTTTTGCCCAAGTTTCAAAAGTAGTAGAGCCTGGCCCGATTGAGTCTGAGTCTGTAGCGGATGATAATTTAGTGTCTGATGCTGAGGTTGCTCCTCGTCGGGATTCTGATCCTTTGTTGGAGCGTTTAAGTTCTTTGTTACCCCAAGATTTCTAAAATGAGGTAGACCCAGGCTAAAAAGCCTTGAGATGTGATGTTAGTGGCCTGCTGTTGGCAGCCGGTACTGAATAAAGAAACAAAGCGATCGCTCTTTTGAAAAAAAGGGCGATCGCTTTGTTATATCAATTCATCTGCGTTAATCTGTGTTGCATCTGCCTGTATCTGCGGTTAAAAAAAGATAATTTATTAACCGCAGATGACAATGGATTGACGCTGATTCACGCAGATGAATAGAAGAGAGATAGGAATAATTCCGAGGCTAACAGATTTGATATTATTTGTCAGTTGTCAGTTGACAGTTGACGCTTGTCTGTTTTCTGTGGTTACAAATTACAAATTACTAATTACCATTATTCCATCAATCCTAATTTTTGTAATCGCGAACGAATGGCATTAGGCTGTCGCTGAAATCTCTGAGCTAATTCGCCAATTTGTTGACCGCTCGCATATTCTTTCTTCAAATTTTCGTCTTCATCCTGACTCCACTTGACATAAGCTCTGGGATATTTCTGGCGAATTTTCTCATTCTGGGTTTTCGGTCGATAGGCATTCTTTTGAACGCCATTCAAACCCGAACCAAACTGTGGGTTAATTTCCCCGCCGCGACTAGCTACCGCCTCCTGCACGCGGTTGGGAATCACAGCAATTTCTTCAGATAGCTGAGCCAAAGCATTGTCTACTTTTTGCTGAAGTTCTGTTAGCTGCCGCTGCTGCAAACTGCCCCACTGCGGCAGTTCGTTGATAAACTCCTGCAAGTCCAGAATTATTGTTGTCAAAGTTTCGACTTGTTGCAACTCCGGCCGCTGTTTGAATTGGCGGCTGGTGAGTTCGATCTCGCTTTGAATCATTTTAATAGTTTTTTCTAAAATTATTAGTCGCTGGCGCAGGTTCTCAATTGCTGAAATTAGAGAGTGTACGTTTTCTCCAGGCCCAACATTGAGATTTTCGCGAGATGTTTGAGCAAGAGCTTCGTCTAAAGCATTAACAGCAAGTTGCAATTGCTCGATCGCGCGATCGGTAGTAACTGCTTGTTGATTTACCCGATCGAACGTTGCCGCCGTACTTGCTTTAACTTGCCTGTGCAACTTCTGCCGGTTCACAAAATTCAACACCAACGAAATCACGATCGCGCCTTGAGCATAAACGCTCTGCCCCCAAACCAAACTAGCAGCCAATCCCACAGCAGAGGCTGCCAGAAAAACCACTTCAGCAGTTTCTAACAAATTGCTCGACTTGGGATTTTGGATTTTGGTTGGTGAATTGGATGATGACATAGGCTAATACCATTTTAGATTTTAGATTTTAGATTTTAGATTTTAGATTTGGAATGACCGATCGAGCTCGTAGTTTCGAGCGCGGGCCTATAGTTGCATTCTTTTTTTAAACTGGTGCAAGTCTGCTGGTAAAAATAAAGTACGCGCTCTTCGGAGCTATCCCGTAAGGAATCGCACGCAGACCCAGAATTGATCAGTGGTGAAAAACAGATTAAGTTTTTTATTGACAGCCATCTAATTAAATATATTAAATCTGCAAAATTAGTCGAGCTAAAGTGAAATAAATCAAGACCCCGAGGACATCAACTGCGGTGGTAATAAAAGGAGCAGACATTAAAGCGGGGTCTAAACCCAAAGAACGAAATAAAAACGGCAGAGCTGAACCGGCAATAGAAGCTAAAATTGCGATCGCAAACAAACTTACCCCCACCGCAATCGCCACTGCTAAACTCCCTTGCAGAGTGTAAGCCCAGCCCGTCGCTACAGTCCCCAATATAGCTCCTAGCAGCGCTCCCGCCATCCCCTCCCGAACAATTACTTGAAACGGCCCCATTGCTGTAATTTCCTCAGTGTTCAAACCGCGAATTACCACCGTTGAGGACTGAGCTCCGACATTGCCTCCAGTACCAGTCAGCAACGGAATAAAGGCTGCTAGGGCGACTACTTGGTGCAAAATATCTTCTTGAGCTCGAATAATTGCGCCGGTGACAGTATTCGTTAAAAGCAGAACAAACAGCCACACGACCCTTTTGCGGGCAACGGTAATTAAATCGGTCTGAAAATAATTGTCGCCGCCGGACTGGACGCCGCCCAAAGTATAAATATCTTTGGCGGCTTCTTGTTCTAAAATGTCGATCGCGTCGTCAACTGTAATGATCCCTACCAGACGCTGTTCGCGGTCTACAACGGGCACAGCTAAAAAATCGTAACGCTGGATCAGCCTAGCTACTTCTTCTTGATCCGTGCCAGTTTGAACAGAAACTACGTCGCGGGTCATAATTTCGCCGACAGTTTTGTCGAGGGGCGAAGTGACTAAATCCCGCAAGGATAAAATACCGGTCAAGCTGCGGGCGGCGTCAGTGACGTAAAGAGAATAAATTGTTTCGGTAGTTTTAGCCAAAGAGCGAATTCGGTCTAAAGCTTGGGCAACGGTAAAGCTTTCTTTCAGAGAAATATATTCCGGGGTCATGATCCGGCCGGCGGTACTGGCTTCGTAACCCAAAAGTTGAGCCGTAGCTTCGCGTTCGGTTGGGCTCAATTGACCTAAGAGGCGGCGGACTAATATTGCCGGCAGTTCGTCAAAGAGTTTAGCGCGATCGTCCGGGGACATTTTGTCTACAATATCGAGGACTTCTTGGCGTTTGAATTTTTCGCAGAGGGACTGCTGAACGCTGGAGTCGAGATATTCGTAAACTGCGATTGCTTCGTCTTTGGAAAGCAAGCGGAAAGCTATTACTTGCATGGTTTCTGGCAGGCCTTCGATAGCTTCAGCTATGTCGGCTTCCTGCACCGGGTGCAAAATCGCTTTTGCTCCTTTAAAGTCTCCTTCTTCCAACAGGGCTCTTAACTGCGATCGAACTAATTCCCGCAGTTCCTTTCGCGCGTAGGTGGGTAGAGAAGACGATTGATAACTTTTTTCTGTCACTGATGACCCTCCTAAACCTGTGCTGCGCGCCTTCCTGAATCCAGTTTAGAGCCTATTGACGCCACTGGTTGCAGTTATCAGACTTGCCTTGACAAGATCCGCACCTTACGCCTATTCCAATGGTGCGCGCGCAGCACCTTGCCCGATTTGGGCTCAAATACATTTATCTTGATCCGTGACACTGATCGTCAGGAAAGGAGAATTGCGCCCCAGCACTTTTTCCAACAGGTTCGTCGAACTTTGATTGCGAATAAAATTATTGACTGTTTCTTTCCATTCAGTATCGCTTGCCGGCAGGATCATTCCGTAGGAAATGCAGGTTAAAGGCTGCTCCGGTATAATAGAATATTGGCTTGGAGTTAAACCCTGTCTCCGCGCTTCTCCCACTAACAGCATTCGGTCGCTGGCGAAGGCATCGATTGCGCCTGATGCCGCATCTTTTACACCCGACTCTCTGCCCGTGATACCTTCATAAATTCGCTGGTTGGCTAGTTGATATCTGCCTGCAATGAATTGTTCGGTAACAGAACCGCTCAGCACGCCAATTGTCACGTCTTGCAGGAATCCCGAAGGATTGACTCTCAGTCTGTTTTCTGGCTTAACTAACAGATAGGTGCCACTGTATAAAAAAGGCAGCGAATATGCAACCCCGCTGGGGGGATTTTTGAGGATTGTATTGGGTCCGCATTCTAGATGAGCGCGCTTGCTGGTGACGCTGCGGAAGCGCCCTTTTTCTCCTGATTCGTTTAGGTCTGTTTCTAGTTTTTCTAAGCGGACGGAGCGATTTAATTTCTTTTCTAAGTCAGCTCTGAAAAGTTCTAAGCCTTCGATGCAAACTCCTTGCCATTTTTCGCCTTCTAAGTAGCCGAAGGGAGGGGCGTCTTTTCTGATACCTACTTTGAGAATGCCGGTTTGCCGAATTTCTTCCAGTGCTGTCTGGGCTGAGGCAACTGTAGGTAAAGCTGCGGCGAATAATAATGAATATATGGCTGTAACTGCTGCGAATTTCATGTTTTTTTTTGTTAGTGCTGAGTTCATTAGTTCGGCATCCGAATAAATATTTTACTGGGTTTTAATATATACGCAAAAAAACAATATTGTCAATATATTTTGGTGGTCTATTTTTTGGCTATTGGGGTGTTTTGGGTGCTGCGTGCGATCGGCTAAGTTCAACCTGCACGCTCTAAAATTAAGTTTCCGGGGTTTGACAGCACAAAAAAAAAGTGTCGCCTGCTTTAATGAAGTCGCCATAGCCGAGAATTGACAGCCGCTATCGCTCAGCTTTTACTGCTATATTGCAGTCCTATTTTACCAGAACTAAACCAACAATTGATATTTTTCCTCCGCCAAACGGTAAAGCGGCCGCCACACTAAACGGTTAGTCACTACAACCAACAGCGACATCACAGAAGTGGCGGCTAAAAGCAAAGGAAAATTGCCTGATGCCGTTGCTTGAGAAATCGTCTCGCCCAAACCGCTTGTTGTAATTATTTCACCTTTATACTGCACGTATTCGCTGACAATACTGGCATTCCAAGCTCCGCCAACCGCCGTAATAATTCCTGTGATTAAATAAGGAAAAATTCCTGGTAAAATTAAAGTTTTCCAGCGCTGGATCAGGGAAAGTTTGTAAACTTGCGCGGCTTCAAACAACTCGGAAGGTATCGATTGAGCACCGGCAATAACATTAAACAGCAAATACCACATTGTACCTAACATCATCAGCGCCACAGAACCAATTTCTAAGCCACCTCCAGTTTTAATTAAAGCTAGTAGCAATACTGGAAATAAAGCCGTTGCCGGTACAGAAGCAGCTATTTGTACTAATGGCTGCAAAATCTGAGCTAAACGAGGATTTCGACCGATCGCCACTCCGAGCGGTACTGTCCACAACAGCGATAAAAATAGCGCGCAAATGACTCGCAAAGCTGTAAAAAATGCACCTCCTATGACTTTTTGCCAGTCAGACAAACTCAGCAACCGCAGCAGCAGCACCGCTTCCCAAGTTCCCCAAAGTACAATGGCGGCAAACCCGCTGACAAAGATCCAATTGATCCAATTTCCGATGCGGCTTTTTTTTGGGGAATTTGTTGCTAAATTAGCAGGTGCAAAAGCTCTTGCCAAACTGCGATCAAAACTGTCGCCGATCGGCGAAATACGCGACTTCAAAACCCGCAGCGTCGCCGAACGCCTTAAAAAATCTAACACGCTTGACTGCGGTACATTGGTAGCTTCCACGGATTGATATTTAAACTTTTCTACCCAAGCAATCAAAGGCTGCCAGATGAAAAAGTCTATGGCTATAATCACACCAATTAATACTGCTAAACCCCAGCCGATCGCCCCAAAATTGCCTTCATTGGCTGCCTTGCCCAAATAGGAACCGAGTCCGGGCAAATTAAAGTTTTTGTCCCCCAAGGTAAAAGATTCGATCGCAATCAAAAAGAACCAGCCGCCCGCCACTGACATGACGCTGTTCCACACCAGTCCGATCGCACCAGCAGGCAATTCTAACGTCCAGAACTGCTGCCAAGCATTGAGCCGATAAATTTGAGCAGCTTCCTTAAGTTCTCGTGGAATGCCGGAAAGTGACTGATAGAAACTAAAGGTCATGTTCCAAGTCATCCCAGTAAATATTAAGATAATCGATGCGAGTTCTACACCGATTATTTGACCTGGAAATAAAGTAACTAGCGCTAAAACAACTCCAGGCAAAAAAGATAGAACAGGAATCGACTGCAAAATGTCTAACAAGGGAATTAAAATTTTTGCTGCCAGGGGAAAGCGGTAAGCAGAATAAGCATAAACTAGGGTAAACAGCAGCGATAAAAAATAGGCGGATGCCATGCGTAAAAGAGTCTGAGCTGTATATGCTGGCAAGACATTTAGCGTGGTCTCAATTTTATAATTTGGGTTGTAGTCACTGCTGAATTGAGAAGCTGTTTGGACAATTACCAAAATTAGAGAGAAAATTGCTAGAATCAGCAAGCCGTCTTGCCAAGTCCAAGCTGACCTTTCTAAAGTTTTATTGGCCGGTGTTAGAGGTCTTGTCATAATAATTAGTTATTGGGCATCGGGCATGGGGCATGGGGCATCGGGCATGGGGCATCGGGCATGGGGCATCGGGCATCGGGCATCG
>NZ_JANMZH010000174.1:0-46183 GCF_031383065.1 Microcoleus sp. OTE_8_concoct_300
CGAGGCTGCGGGGGGAAAACGGGCGATTCCCTGCGGGATAGCTGCGCTTCACGGCTGCGAGGGGTTTTTCCGGTTAACTGTTGAGGAGTTTTGCCAAAATGCGATCGCCACAATTAAACGAGTTATATAGCAATCCTTGCAGGAGTCGTAAATTTTTACCCCACCCCAACCCTCCCCGAACCCGCTGGGAGTCCGTAAGAAATTCACAAATGATGCGAGGATTGCTATATAACTGAAGCATTAAGATTTCTTTCTCATCCTTTTGTGGGACGCTCTTTTAGGCAGTCGCTTAATTTCACTTTCTCCTCCTTGAACTTCTACTTTTTTGATATTTTCTTCTACTTCTTCTCTAATTTCAAAATCAACCATTTCAACATCGCTATCGCTAATTTCTTCCTCTTCCTCAATCTCCTCCGAATTCTGTTGATTTGCGATTAACTGCACCGCTAACCCAGAAGCTTGAACCGACAATTCTTCGATTTTTTCATTAATTTCAACTTCTCCAATCCGATGCTCAATTTCCGCCGCCGCTAAATCTTCCTCCGAAGCCGGAAAATCATCAAGTTCTTGACTAATTTCAGTTTCTGTGATTTCCTTGTCTACTAGCTGCATTGATAACTGCTGCTTTTCCCTTGACAATTCATCAACCTTAGTCACAAGCATTCTAATCTGTTCGTTGAGAATGCGAATTTCTCGGTTTTGCTGTTGAATCATTTCTTCGGCATCAGCAAGAGTTCGATTTCTCTCTAATATCACCTCATTTTTAGTTTCTAATTCCAAAGCGCTCATAGCAGCTTTAATTACATTATAAAAATGCGGCTTAGATACATCAACTTGTTTAGCATTATGGCGGCTTTTCCCCAAAAGTCCAATCTTTTCTCCTTGCTTAACAGCCAAAACAAAACCTTGATGATTTTTAATTTTTAATTCTTTGACAAAATCAACTTGAACTAAACTGCAAATATATTTGTGACAGTCAAAATAAAATTCTGCTTTCATCAAAAAGCACCCCTTTCTGCTACAGTCCCGCAGAATTATAGCACGAACAGAGTTTTTGCGGGAAATAAAAATAAATAAATAAATAATTGATAGCCCATTTTGGTCAAAACAAAACTTCATCATGAACCAGACCTTCCGGCAACTCTATCACACCCGCAATCAACTTCCAACAAGGGTCATCTCCCTCCCAATCATTCGGCCGCCAAGGCATACTCAAACTCACTGTTACCAAACAAGGTTTTTGCGGTCGATAGCCCAACTCTAACCATTTGGGACATACTACTACTCATTCTGGAGAATGTCTTGGCTATTGCCATAAATTATATATGGTATGTATAAACATATTACTCGCTATTGCCTTAAAAAAAACAATTATCAAGACTAGATATTATGGAAACGAAAAAAATATTAATTGCCACTAAGACATATCCATCAATTAGTACAAAATACCGAGAAACCGTATGCACAGCGGGAGTTATATTCGATGAGGAAGAAAAACCACTTAAGTGGGTTCACATTTATCCTATTCGCTTCCGACAATTAGATTTCGATCGGCGCTATCCAATTTGCTCTAGTGAAATTGTCCCATCTTCTGCCCGAATTTGGTCGGCTCGATTGGTGATTGTCAGAGTGGCGAAAACTTTTCCCATTGCTTTGTTGGTTTGAGTTTGCATAGCTGTCTCATACTGGATAGTGGGACTGATTACGTCCTTTAATTATAACTTGTGTTGAGGGCGATCGCTCCAATAATGGCATTGAGAAATATTGGCGCGATCGTTGACGGGGATATCAATCTAATTTATAATTATGGAATAGATACTTTTTGTATCTAATAAAAATTAAATTTTAATCATGTCAGCCAAAGATATATTTCACAACACGGTGCGTTCGGCTTTGGAGAAAGATGGATGGACAATTACCCACGACCCTCTGTTTTTACAACCAAGTCAGCGAGCTAAAATGAAGATAGACTTAGGAGCAGAAAAGTTACTTTCGGCTCTTAAGGGCAATCGCCGGATAGCTGTGGAAGTCAAAAGTTTTGTCGGTTTATCGACAATTTCAGAATTCCATACGGCTGTCGGTCAGTTCTTGAACTATCGGATAGCGTTGGAAAAACTGGAACCAGAACGAGTCTTGTATTTGGCTGTACCTGCGGATGTTTATCGCAACTTTTTTACAGATTCGTTTATTCAAGAGGTAATTGAACGGTTGCAAATTAAGTTGTTAGTTTTTGTTGTTGAAAAGCAGGAGATATCGTTATGGACAGACTAGATTACCGCGAAGTAATTGAAAAAATAATTCAGCAACACGCTAGGGAGCAATCTGAAAAAGATTTGGAGAAAGTTGAAGTAGTTTTTGATGCAGAGCGCGATCGCTATTTGTTGTTGTATGTGGGATGGCACGATGAAGAACGAATTCATGGATGTCCGATTCATATCGATATCCAAGATGGAAAAATTTGGATACAGCAAGATTTTACTGAAGAAGGATTAGCTAATCAGTTGGTGGAACTAGGTGTACCGAAAACGGATATTGTTTTAGGATTTCGAGCGCCTTATGTTCGGCAGTTTACAGGATTTGCAGTGGCTTGAGTTTTGATTTTGAAGGGCGATCGCGTAAATTAAGAAACCGGGTTTCTGCCTAAATATTTCGGTGGGATGCAAAAGTTATCGCAGAAACCCGGTTTCTGCCAGAGGTGCGATCGCATAGATTAAGAAACCGGGTTTCTGCCTAAATATTGCGGTGAAATGCAAAAGTTATTGCAGAAACCCGGTTTCTGCCAGAGGTGTGCGATCGCAAATGCTTCTGTTTGTTGAATTTCTTGCCAAGGGCGATCGTGTAGGGTGCTGGGGGCGATCGCGACTCGCTGGTAAAAGGGAGTAAGAGTTTTTGATTTGTTGCAGGATGTTTTGAGAAGACATAATTACCTCTGAGTTTTTGATGAGATTTTCGGGGTTGGGGAAGTGCGCTCTGCGGGTAGGTTGGAGAAAGAGAGGGGGGCAATCGCCTAAGTTTTGGGAAAGGCGATCGCCATATCATCCACGCGATCGCTCTGGCAAGATAGTACAATAGAATTATTGAGTTGAAAAAAACATAAATGACCAGTACATCCAAAAATGAACCAACATTGGTAAATGAGCAACAACTCTGATCGGGACAATACCCAAGAAAACATTCATTCTGCGACCAGCCCCAAAAAATGTTTTGAGATGGAACAAAGGTATGGATGGAAACTAAAGGATATCCGTAAAACTAAAGACAGTATTCTAAAAGTAGATTGCGTTTTTTACGGGAAGCAAACCAGTTTTGAGGACGAACGATATGAGACAGACTTGGATTATTTACAAGAGTAACGATCCCGATGATTTTGGATGGGAAGAGCGCCAGCTTTTACCATCGGAAAGTTTAACAAGTATCCTTTCTGAGGAATGGCATTATTCTACCACTCCTGAAATTCCCAAAGTAGGCGATCGCGTTAGGGAATATGCCAATATTAAAGATCCAGGTAATGGGGTGACTCACGGACGAGATGGCGATTGGTTGGTGGCACGGGTTTGCCAATTCGCTAGCTTTGATACTGAGGAGCGGATTGTGGTTTGTTACTGCCAGTATCAGCCAATTGATGCCCGATGGGAGGAATTGCGGCGCGGAACTGCTGTCGATGAAATTCTGGAAGAGTCACATCAGACAGTATAAGTCAGTGCGATCGCTCGTGTCAACTGAGAGACAATTGGCGGGAAAAATGACGAATAATTGCACCTAAAAATGGGGGGCGATCGCACTTCGAGCGGGGATTGGGTAATTGGCAAATAAATCATCTTTATCTGTTGAGATAGTTGCTTGGCGATCGCAAATGCTTCTGTTTGTTGAATTTCTTGCCAAGGGCGATCGTGTAGGGTGCTGGGGGCGATCGCGACTTGCTGGTAAAAGGGAGTGGGAGTTTTTGATTTGTTACAGGATGTTTTGAGAAGACATAATTACCTCTGAGTTTTTGATGAGATTTGAGGCAGGTTGGGGAAGTGCGATCGCTCTTTGGGTAGGTTGGAGAAAGAGATGGGTTTGTGAGGAGTGTTCGCGCGATTTTTTATCAACTGCCAGTGGAAGCCAGGGTTTTTTGTTGCGGTTTGCGTTTCGTCCGCATTTTGGCAATAAAAGCACTAAACGCCAATCCACCTAATACAGTAGAAGGTTCGGGTACGGATTCGGAAACGGCTGCGGGTGTCGTTGAAATAGTGGCATCCAAACCCGTCGAGTCGGTCCAGTAAGTCTGGTTGCTGCCATAACCAACAGCAAAATCAATCGTGTCACCAGCTTGAACCGTCCCAGCCGTCGCAAATGACTTGGTACTAGAAGCACCAAAGCCGTTAATCAAGTTACTGAAAAGTACAATATTGTTATGAAGAACGTGAACATCTGTTGTAGTCGGCCCAACATGATCGAGGCCGGTAAACATTGTAGCAAGTGAGTAGGTTGCCGCTTCAGGCGCAATCCAGCGGACAATGCTATATTCTCCGTAATAACCGGGGTGAAAGTTTAATTCATTGGGTTGGTACGTTATTGTCGGATGAGAATTGTCTACAGTTGCAGTTGAGTTGTGGCTGACAGCAGGCGACCCAGTATTTGCAGAATCGTACCACGCGTCGATGGTAGGAGTCGCCTTTCCTACGTTGCTATACAGGTTGAAGTTAGACCCAAGGCTTGATGACCAGCCGTAGCGCCAAGCGCCATTGGGGTTATTGGTTGGGGAAAAGTCAGATGCGGCGTTGAAAATGGCAGAGAAACTGGGTTTAGGGGCCATACCCAAGATGAAAGCCGCCATCAACATAATTTTGGTTTTTTTGAGAAGAGACATATAAATTCCTTCAGATAAGTTTTGAACGATTATTCCTCTAATCTCTAAGTTTTGTTAAGGCGATCGCACAAGCGTAGAAATAGAGGGTTGGCGAGAGAGCGAGCGCTTACCAGGTATGTTGGCAAAAGAAAGGAATGAGCGCTCTTAGCTATTCTAACTCAGGATAATCTCATTCAGTAGGCTGGCGATCGCAAATGTTTCTGTTTGTTGAAATTCTTGCTAAGGGCGATCGTGGGTCGTGCATCAAAGAACTGTGGGGTAGAGAGCCAAGTCGTTCCAAGTCCATCTGCGCTCTGTTAATCCCGCTCTCTGCGCCGCCGTTGTTCCTAAACGATGATGAACCCAAATCCAGTTGACATAGCTGACCACCAGCCTGTTGATCACCTTTGTCTGTTCCCAAATTTTGGCAAATTTATTCTGTCGCCGATGCCATCGCCCTGTTTGTTGTCGCACAATCGCTTCCCTTATCTTTAAAGACCTTATGAACCGGGCTCTATAACTAGATTAAAAGTGCAGGGAAGTCCGCCTCCCTCTCTCATATAAATTGGATTTACAAACTTTAATAATTGTCAAATACGTGCTTTGCTTTTTTGGCATTATGCTAATATTTTAGCACACTAAGTACGGAAAAAATGAATATTTTTACTTTTATATGTAAGGTGAACAGCGCGCACCTTGCCGCTATAAGTACCGCGTCAAACTATAGAAAACATCTCCTTATTTCTTTCTCATCCTTCTCTGCGATCCTCTTTTAAGCAGTCGCTTAATTTCAGTTTCGCCTTCTTGAAATTCTACTTCTTCTCTAATTTCTAAATCGACACTTTTAACATCGCTTCCGGTCATTTCTTCCTCTTTCTCACTTCCCTGAGAATCCCGTAGATTTTCTATTAACTGCACGTCCAACCCAGGATTTTGAATCGGCAATTGTGCGATTTCTTGACTAATTTCAGATTCTCCAATTCCATTCTCAATTTCCGCCGCCACTAAATCTTCCTCCGAAGCGGGAACATCATCAATTTCTTGACTAATTTCAGTTTCTCTGATTTCCTTCTCTACTAGCTGCATGGATAACTGCTGCTTTTCCATTGACAATTGCTCAACCCGAGCCGCAAGGATTCTAATCTGTTCGTTGAGAATGCGAATTTCTCGGTTTTGCTGCTGAATGAGTTCTTCGGCATCAGCAATAGTTCGATCTCTATCTAATATCAACTCATTTCTAGTTTCTAATTCCAAAGCGCTCATTGCCGCTTTAATCACATTATAAAAATGCGACTTAGATACATCAACTTGTTTAGCATTATGGCGGCTTTTACCCAAAAGTCCAATCTTTTCTCCTTGCTTAACTGCCAAGACAAAACCTTGATGATTTTTAATTTTTAATTCTTTGACAAAATCAACTTGAACTAAACTGCAAATATATTTGTGACAGTCAAAATAAAATTCTGCTTTCATCAAAAAGCGCCCCTTTCTGCTACAGTCCCGCAGAATTATAGCACGAACAACGTTAAAACTCGAACAAAATTTATAAAAATAGGGTGGGCGCGGAGGGCTGTACCGTAATTTATAAATGTATGCGATGTCAAGAGTTGCTAAGAACGTATGCGAAAAATCGTTTGACGCGCTACTTCTAGCAGTAATAGGCCCCTTGCGCACCCTACAAAGTTAGGTTTTGCGTGCCGGAAAGTAAATATTTTAACTAAGCAAAATCCGCTACTAACAACAAATTTTATAAATTAATTAATTGCTTTTTTTGCTGATATAAGCGATTTCCAATCCGTGACGATAATAAGCTGTTTCTAAATCAACTATTTCCTGTTTAACTTGAGGCTCTAATTCAAACAAGCTTAGCTGAATTGGCTCATTATTTTTTTTTTCTTTGTTAAACTTGCTCAAAAGTCTTTCTTCTAAATGCTGGTGCGATTCTAAATTGCCATCTGACAGAATGTGATTAATTTGTAAATTAAATTCTCTGACTTTGTGGCAGACTAAAATAGTCCGATGACAAGTAATCGGGTCTTTTTCCGCACACATTAAACTGATTTTATAATTGGCTGCGTTTTTGAGCAAGCGCTGAATTCCTTGGGAAAATAGAGGAGTGGCTGCTATGCGATCGTATAAAGCTTTACCGCTAGTATCGTAACAGCTTAAATCTTCGGGTCTGGCGCCCAACTCTTTGCCTAAAAAAATATATTGAATACTGGCCCTTGACAGAGAAACTGTAATTTCCGATTTATTAAAATGAGGTAAATAGCGGCTGAAAGGATGCGATCGCACGTCCGCAACCGCCGTAATTCCGTGTTGTTGCAGCAGCAAAACAAACGCTTCAATACTCAGATTGGAGTGCCCGATCGTAAATAATTCCATTGCTTCGATCTTACTATTCAGTCTTTGCCTTGCGAAGGAGAGTTTGTGCAGTCCGATGGTTTCAACCTCTAGACTTCAACCTGTGGGTTTTTTCAGGAACTTTTGAATCACAAGTTGCAAAGCCAGCAGCATCAAACCCAAAGACGCAAAAGCAAAAACACCCGCACCCAAAGCGACAATCCCCATTACTAAAGTTCGCACAGCCCCCGCAATATTAATCGCAGTCACATTGTCAGAATGAATGGGCTTATTAGCAAAAGTTTGGACGATCGACAAAGTTAGCGCGTACAACGCCGCCGCAAACCCGCCCGCGATCAGCGAACCCATCACGCACCGCAAAATGGTCGGCGGTTCAGAAGATGCAGAGGTTGCATCTCCAGCCGAACTCAGAGGTTTAGAAGTAGAATTTGGATTAGTTAAATCAGCCATTGCGATTTTAGATTTTAGATTTTAGATTTTAGGTTTCTGGTTAATTTACCAAAACTAAAATCAGTGTTTCATGCCATTTTATCAGTTCTTTGATCTCAATAGACTCTGCGGAAAGTTAGATTAATCTTGACCATCGCCTGTGAGACGCGTTTAAGGGGCGATCGCGATCGCACCATCCGCAAGTTACACCCTCGAAATCGGCGGTTTCGTATCATTTCCCTCCGAAAAAATCCGAATTCCAGTATTGCTAAACTTTGCTACCCAAAAATCTAAATCGGGAGAAGCGATCGCACTTTTAACCCGTTCCAAAATCTGCTGAGCCTGCTCTGGAGACTCCGCCAGCGCAAACACAGTCGGCCCGGAACCCGACATCATCGTTCCCAAAACCCCCGCCGACTCAAAAGCCTGCTGCAACTGCAACACCTGCGGGTACACAGGTAAAGCAACTTTTTCTAAATCGTTGTGCAGCAATTCACCAATTTTTGATCGATCTTTTTGGGCGATCGCCCCCACCATCGGCCCCGAATGTAGCCGTTCCCGGCGGCAATCCAAATCCTGGGCTGCACAATAGGAACTACTGAACTGCTGGCGATAAGTTTGATACGCCCACGCCGTAGAAATACTGAGATTGCGGTACTTTGCCAGCACCACAGATAAACCGCCCAAATCCGGCAGTGGCGACAGTTTATCCCCGCGGCCGGTTGCCAAAGCCGTACCTCCAGTAATGCAAAAAGGCACATCCGAACCCAAAGTTCCTCCCAACTCTTGCAACTCCGACTGAGTAAGTCCCAATTGCCACAGCAAATCCATCCCGACTAAAACCGCAGCCGCATTTGCAGAACCGCCGGCGAGCCCCGCCGCCACCGGAATCTGCTTGTGAATGGCAATCTCGACTCCGCCGTATTTCGCCAAAGCATCGGGGAATTGCTTCGCCAACAAATCCGCCGCCCGGTAAGCCAGGTTATTCTTATCAGGAGGGACTTGGGGGTGATCGCAGCGCACGCGGATCGTGTCCGTACCGATCGCGCGCAAGTCAATTCGATCGGCTAAATCTATGCTTTGAAGTACCATCGCCAGTTCGTGATATCCGTCGGGGCGATCGCCTATGATTTCCAGATACAGATTGATTTTTGCTGAAGCTAGTAGAGAATATGAACGCATAGGTGATTAAGCCGCGGGTGAAAGAAACCCCTGGTTGAAATTAATTGACACCAGTCCGAGTCCATTTTCTCACAACTCAAAGGAAATATTATGCAGGAAATGTGGAAAACTTTTTTTAGTTCAGGGTCATTTATTCCTCACGGTCACTGCTATCTCTGGCATACCCCGTTAGTCTGGCTTCACGTTGCCTCAGATTCTATAATTGCACTGGCGTATTTTTCCATCCCGATTACATTGGTTTATTTTATTTCCAAACGTGAAGATTTGCCCTTTGATTGGATCTTTGCCCTGTTTGGGGCCTTTATCGTCGCCTGTGGCATCACTCACCTCTTTGAACTCTGGACACTTTGGCATCCTACCTATTGGCTTTCAGGAACAATGAAAGCAATTACTGCCCTTATTTCATTTGCTACTGCCATACTTTTGGTAGACTTAATGCCTCAAGCCTTAGCACTTCCCAGTCCCGCACAGTTAGAATCCGCCAACCGACTCCTAGAAGCTGAAATTGTTGAGCGCCAATTAGCAGAAGCTGCCCTACAAAAAGCTAAAGAAGAATTAGAAATTCGAGTTGAGGAACGCACCGCAGAGTTACAGTCTCAAACTCAACATTTAGCATTTGCCAACCGACTCCTAGCAGCGGAAATTGTCGAGCGCCAATTAGCAGAAGCTGCACTACAAAAAGCTAAAGAAGAATTAGAAATGCGAGTAGAGGAACGCACGGCAGAGTTACAGTTTCAAACTCAACAGCTAGAACAAGCATTGTCTGAATTGAAGCAGGCTCAATCCAACCTAATTCACAGCGAAAAAATGTCCTCTTTAGGGCAATTGGTCGCTGGGATTGCTCATGAAATCAACAATCCGATTAACTTTATTTACGGCAATATTACTCACACCCGCCAGTATGCAAATAGTCTGCTAGAACTGGTGAATCTCTATCAAGAGCAGTATCCGAATCCCCTACCCATAGTTCAAGAAAAAATCAATTCTGTAGATCTATATTTTATCAGTTCTGACCTGCCAAAAATATTAACTTCTATGAAAAACGGCGCCGAGCGAATTTTTGGTATTGTGAAGTCGCTGCGAATTTTTTCTCGCCATGACGAAGCAGAAATGAAAGTAGCCGACATTCATGAAGGAATTGACAGCACACTGATGATTTCGCAAAGTCGATTGAATGCTAAGCCCGGTTTGTCGAGCATTCAAGTTATCAAAGAATATGGCAATTTACCGAAAATAGAGTGCTATCCCGGACAGCTAAATCAAGTATTTATGAATATCATCGCTAATGCTATAGATGCTTTAGAAGACGACAGCCACAGCGAATCGATTGCAGCCAATGAAGCTAATCCCAGCATCATCAAAATTGCTACTAAACTTTTAGACAGTGAAGTGGTAGAAATCCGAATTAGCAACAACGGGCCAGAAATAAAAGAAGCGGCGATGAAGCAGTTATTTAATCCATTTTTTACCACTAAACCAGTAGGTAAAGGCATGGGATTGGGTTTATCGATCGGCTATCAAATTATCACAGTAAGACATCAAGGCGAATTGCAGTGTATTTCTGCACCGGGGAAAGGTGCGGAATTTATTATTAAAATTCCGATTAGGCTGCAATAAACTTTTAAAAATCCACAACAAACCTAAATGCAACAATTTGTAGTCATGCCGAAGAGTCCTTATTTATAAAAAAACAGCAGATCCAGATCCCAGACTTATTTAACAATTCGAGTATCTATAGCGGTTCTCAAGCGTGGTGAGGTATGCCCTATTTGGCCGATGCCCTATTTGGCCGATGCCCGATGCCCAATCCCCGATGCCCGATGCCCAATCCCCGATGCCCGATGCCCGATGCTTTATGTTACTGAGAAAAACTATAACAGAATCGTTAACTTCAAACCTCGCACATAATATTATTACTCAAATTTACCCATTGCTCCACGCTTAAATCTTCAGCGCGAGATTGAGGATTTATTTGTAACTCTTCTAGCAATTGAACGAGTTTATCTAAATCCACAGCCCCTTTCAAATTATTTCGCAGCATCTTGCGCTTGCTACCAAATCCCAACTTAACTAAATTCTCCAAATAGCGCGGATTAACCGCCGCAGTTTCTATCTGTCTGGGAAGCAGCCGCACCACGGCGGAATCGACTTTTGGCGGCGGAAAAAAGTCTTTAGAGGGCACATCGCAAATTAACTCGCATTCTGCTAAATACTGCACCCGCACCGACAAAGCGCCAAAAGCTGTCGAACCCGGTTTAGCGTAAAGCCTTTGGGCCACTTCTTTCTGCACTAAGAGCACGATCGAATCGAAGGGTTTAGCAGCAGGAACAGATATCGTTCCCAGCAGTTTTTGCAGGATAGGTCCGGTAATATTATAAGGAATATTGGCAACAACTTTATTGGGATTTTGGAATTTGGGAAAGGCTGTTAGTTCAGCCTCTAAGTCCATTTCCAGGAAGTCGCCTTGCAGCAGTAAAAAATTGTCGGTTTTGCCGAGTTGTTTGGCTAGCTTGAGACACAAATCTCGATCGATCTCCACAGCAACAACAGACTCAGCCGCAGGCAGCAAACGCCGAGTCAAAATCCCCGTACCCGGCCCAATTTCCAGGACGCGATCGCCATCCAAAGAAGCCGCTTTCACAATCTTATCTAAGGCTTTCTCACTTTTGAGCCAATGTTGAGCAAACTGTTTCCGGGGTCTGGTCGATCGCATTTTTTGAATTATTGGAGAAATCTTAGCCTGTCATTCTATCACAGCTCAATATCTTTTCCTAACCTACGGTCAATCGATTTGAGATTTGAGATTTTAGATTTGAGATTGAAGCATTGACCCCACGGGTGAATCCGGGGGCTTGTATCCTGGATGCATTCGGTCATGTTTATTTTTGTTAACAGGGGTTGAATTAACCAAAAAACTTGGGCACTATAAAAGGATAAACGATAAAAAATAAATTAATTTCTTCCCAATTACCAATTCCCAAAAAATGCAATTCCAACGAGTATTTGGTACATTACCCCAAACCACAGCCAGCGCACCCGGAAGAGTAAACCTGCTGGGCGAACACACAGACTACAACGATGGATTTGTACTTCCAACTGCGATTCCCCAGTGCACAACAGTAGAAATCGGCTTCAGCAGCGACCCTCTACACCATTTTTATTCAGAAGAATATGACGAACTCATAAATTATTCAGACGAGGATACCATACCGCAACAATTCGTCAGTTATATCTGTGGCTGCCTGAGACTTTTAGAAAAAGAAGGATACAAAGTACCGCCAATAAATCTCTACATTAGCTCGACTGTGCCGATCGGAGCCGGTTTGTCCAGCAGCGCCGCTTTAGAAATAGCAACCCTCAGAGGACTGCGCGCGCTGCTGGATCTCCCCCTAGAAGACGTGCGGCTAGCTCAAATCGGACAGCAAGCCGAAATCCAGTATGCCGGCTTGAACTGTGGCATCATGGATCAAATGGCGTCGAGTTTAGCAGATACCAACACCATGCTATTTATCGACACCCGCAGCCTGGAATGCCGCGCGATACCTTTTCCCCCAAGCACAGAAATTTTAATAATTGACAGTGGCGAAAGCCACAAACTAGCAGCAGGAAGCGGCTACAACCAGCGGCGCGCCGAGTGCGAGGAATCCGCCCGGATATTGGGAGTTAAGGCTCTCAGGGATATCGCCGATCCGCAAGCAGTGGAAGTATTGCCCGAACCCCTCCGGAGGCGAGCGCGCCATGTCGTTACCGAAAACAACCGCGTGCTCGAAGCGGTAAAATCTTTGCCAGCAGAGCGTTTTGGCGAGTTAATGAATGCTTCCCACGCCAGTCAGCGCGACGACTACGAAGTTTCGGTGCCGGCAGTAGACGCGCTCGCGGCCATCTTGCAGTCAATCCCCGGAGTCTTTGGCGCCAGGCTGACGGGCGGAGGTTTTGGCGGTGCTTGCGTAGCGCTGGTGGAGAGTGGGAAAGCCGATGCGATCGCATCAGAGGCGATCGAGCGCTACCAGCGCGCGGGTTATAGCGGTCGCGTTTTGGTTCCCGAAGTTAAAGTTAATTCTTAACGCCAGAACTATCTCCCGACAGGGAAGGCCAGCGCACAGTGACAATAACCGAATCCTCCTCGGCGGACCAATAATGAGGCACTCCCGGCAGCCAGAGAGCATAATCTCCTTCGCGAGACAGCAAGATTTCTTGCTCGGGAAATTGCAGGCGAAACCGCCCTTTTACCAAGATAGAAAGCGTGGTAGCCTGCGCATTTACCGCCCACTGAGTCCTACAATCTCCGGCGGGGTGAGTGCCCCATTTTACCTCTAAAACAGAAGTCGATCGCGCGTCGTCGCCCGGCGTAATAAAGTGACCCGCAAACCACCCGCCGCGACTTGCACCTTCAGCGCCCGCATTTCCAAAAACCACTTCTGAGGACATCAGTTAATCAGGTAAACAACAAATAGCTTGAGATCACAAACTCTACGTTTTTTACTCAAGGACATCCCGCTCGATCGCTCATGCCGTAGGGACACTCCCAGAGTCAATAGGTGTCAACTTAACGTACAACCGAACGTACAACCGAACGTACAACCGATAGTCCGACAGGGGTTGAAACCCCTGCCTCAAAGCTAAAGTCGTCTTCAGACGACTAATGAGTTTTTCAGTCCTCTTTGAGAGGACTTTAGCTATTAGACAGGGAATTCATTCCCTGGCGGACTAACGGGTGGGCGGGAGGACTGGTGGACAAAAAGCTTAAGTTGAAAACCTATGGGCTTGGCCTAAGTCCCTACACTCGCCGGGTCCCTACAAGGGCTTACCACCAAAAGTGCTATACTTACTTGCGGCCCGAAGGTTGACCTTCCGTAGTCGCTATTTCCCCAGCTTCCATAAACTGCTTAAAGCGGCGCAAATCATCTGCAATTTGCTGTTCGGGAGCTTCGCCAAATAGTTTAGCAGCACCAGCAGCAATTGCACCGCCGGGAGGGTTGTATTCGATGACAACTTTTACCTCTGTACCGCGTCCTGCAGGCGCCGGTTGAAAGCGCACAAAACCCGAATTGTCAACATCAGCCCCTTCCACAGACGCCCAAGCAATTAAGCGATTTTCTTCTTCGCGGACAATCTCTGCATCCCATTCCACACTATTGCCCATCGGCGCGCTGGCAATCCAGTGAGAACGTTTTTCATCTATTACCGTGACGTGTTTGAGATGCTTCATAAACCGAGGCAAATTTTCAAAATTGCGCCATAAACGGTACAATTCATCAGCCGGTTTGTCGATCGTCACCGTCTTTTCAACTTTAATGCTTTGATTCGGATCTGCCGCCGACTGCAAACCCTCCACAACCCCCAGCCCGCGCGCCGCTAAACCGCCGCCCGCAACCGCCAGCAAAGCACCTCGCAAAGAACGCTGCGACAAACCAAAAAGCACCAGCGCCCCGCCGCCAATTAAAGATGCCCAGCGTTCGGTATCGCCGCTGCTAGTTTGGTTTTGTTTGTCAGAATTTGTCATTGATGTAGATTCCATTGGTTTAAACCTGGTAAAGTGAAATACCCAAACTAAACGGAATACCGTTATAATTTGGGCTTCGTGTCTCGTCTGCCGTTGCTCTGTTGGGGATATCCATTGCTGAATATTCGTCACCCAAGACGATCCGAGTCTGACACAGCATCTCTGGGTTTTTACACCCTTTATCCCTTCATAGGGAACCCACGCAGAAGTCCTATTTCCTAAGACCAAAAACTATGTTCGTACAACAAACTTGGATTGTATTTCACATGTTTGACGTATCCCAATAACCAGCGGTCTGTTCTTTCCCCCTTTCTCTCGCAGTTGTCCGAGGCCAAGCATATAACTGCTACTGTAGCCTGTTGTTTGCAGTCGAGTGGGTGGGTCGCAACCATTTATATCTTACAGGTTTTTTTGCTAGAGAAACAGTAAATTGTCGCTCTTTTTCATAGACATTGCTTGGCTTATATCCCGACGCCCAATTGAGTACAATTACAGCGCGGGACTGTAAGCCGTACACTCAATCAGCCTCACTTCCTTTTTACTGAGAGCTAAAACATAAAATAAATTATTTCCTGTCAGCATAGGCATCAGCGGTTTGACGTGAAAATTGTCGCTCACAACCACTAATTCATCAAAATTCACCGGACAGGTATAGTAGCGGAAAAATCCCGAACCGACAAAAATCGCCAGCAGGTTGCTTTGATTTTCCCAAAAGTTTTCCTGGTCAACTTCTGCTCGGACTGGCTCTAGCAATTGGGCAGCTTCTTTTTTGTCAAATCCGTACTCTACTATTTTGTCTTCAGCCTCTCTGATTAAATTTTTGAACCGAATCGGATTTTGTTGAATTTCTGTTCCTTGAGCGACTGGCATATAAATTGATACGCACAATCCCGGAGATTGTTGTACCAGTGCTTTGAGTTCCTCTGCCGATATTAAGTTCACCGCTGAAACTCTTTTTCTAATAAGGGGTTGTGTAATGAAAACAACCGATTCTTTAAAATGTATCTCTCCTGACGCGACTCCTGCGTCTGCCTAAAGTAATGATCGGCTGCTGTAGAGCCTTTCCTCCCCGGACTAAAACGGGGTTTCCAGCCGCTGTTCCAATCGAACTGCTTATGACCTAAGATAGACGGCGCTAACTCGGCCGCTACTTTACCATAATTTACTTTAGTCGGCTTCCACTACTCGTTATATCTGATGAAAACAAAAATGTTTCTGGGGTTGCTGTGGGCAATATTTATTGCCTACACCTTGCTGCTAGCTCCTCTCGATCGGCCCGAAACGCTACCACTTATTGCAAAAATGCTCAAATTGCAGCTAGAAGGAATCAACCCCTACCTTGTCACTATATTCGCTCTCATGGGAGTGTGGCCGATGGTCTACGCTTGCCTCCTATTCATTGATGAGAGAACCCAAAATATATCCGCTGGGCCTGCTTTCATCGCTTCCAACGGCGCGGGTATCATCGGCTTAATTCCCTACTTACTCCTCCGCCAGCCCCAGCCACAATTTTCCGGCCGCAAAGATATGTTGCTCAAAATATCAGACTCCCGCTGGACAGGCATTGTACTTTTACTAACTACTATCTGGCTGTTAGCTTGGGCTTGGTTAAATGGAGATTGGGGAGATTATGTCAGGCAGTGGCAATCAATTCCTTTTGTGCATTTAATAACTTGGGATTGTTGCTTGATGGCTGTAATATTTCCCTCACTTTTGGGAGACGACATGGCACGCCGCGGACTCTCGGACGATCGCATTTTTTGGGCAGTCTCTCTACTTCCGCTGTTAGGGCCGCTAGTTTATCTTTGTCTGCGCCCCCCTCTGCCAGAATCTGCAACCGAAATCCCTACTTTCCCACTAACAGCCCGAAATTGAAACATTGAAAAATTTTATTCCCTGGGTTAAGGCTAACTGTCACTCGTTGTAGCTGTAGGGTGCGGCCGCCTGCATCATAATCTCGATTTTCCAAGGTTTTATAAGGTCACTCTATGGAGCCAAATGATACATCGGCCCGCTACGACCGAATTGCCCAATGGTGGCAAACTGAGCATCAAGATTCAACCTACGGGATTGCCCAATTAGAACGGGCGATAAAATTTACTTCTAAGCAGCACGCAGCACTTGATGTCGGGTGTGGAAGTAGCGGACGTTTTATTAACAGTTTATCCAAGCATGGATTTCAGCCTGAAGGACTTGATATTTCTAGCGAAATGATCGATTTAGCCCAGCAGCTACATCCAGAAATCACGTTTTACCGCGAAGACATTTGTGATTGGCTGCCGCCGAAACTTTACAGCCTGATTGCAGCGTGGGATAGCACGTTTCATCTGCCAATCAACAAGCAAGCGCCTGTGATACAAAAGCTATGCGATGCGCTTGAACCTAATGGAGTGATCCTGTTCACTTGTGGCGGCGGACATACAAGCAGCGAGGTTTCGGGAGCATTTCAAGGTCAAGACTTTGATTACAGCACTTTGGGTGTAGATACTTTCCTGCAAATTCTGGTTCAGCATCATTGCACCTGCCGCCATCTCGAATATGACCAGTATCCTGAAAATCATGTTTATATAATTGCCCAAAAGACCTAATTTATCATTCGCACCATTAAAGTGTGGGATGTCGCAACTGGTGGCTGTATTAGGACGTTGATGGGCGATCGCTTGTATGAAGGCATGAATATTCTAGGCGCAACGGGATTGACGATCGCTCACAAATCGACATTGAAAGCGTTAGGGGCTTTGATTTGACACTCGATCGAGATTCCGACTCATCTCCAAGGTCAGGCAGCGTTTACGAGATAACGGCAAAATGCAGCGGTGGCAAGTAAGCTTAAACTCAGCACCAAAAGTTTTTGACCCTCCGCTGCCATGACGTGTTAGACACGCCAAGCTTGGCTCTACACTCATTTAACAGGGGGAATAACGAGTAACAGGACTCATTCTACAGTGTCCTAAATTCTGCTGTCTTAGACTATAATATAGTCTGAAGATGTTATTCCACTTGCGTTTCAATAATCATATTTAAAGTTTAGCCTGCTTTACTTAGCAGGACACAGCGCAACTCCCTGACTGTCTACCACACGATACAAGTTACTTCATGGGCAGGTCCAGATGACGACCTGATAGCTCGAAAGGGTTATCAGGTTTTGGGGTTTTAAAGGGTTATAGTAAGCTCCTGAGTTTTCTAGCTGTCTCGTAATGTACGTCAGCTAAAGTCTCTTGAAGGAGAGACGCATATTCGAGGAATCGGGAATGACTTCCAAAACAACCGTGTAGTGTATTGCCATGCACAGACCAGTTTCGGAATTGGTATAAAAGGGTAGGCATATCAAGAGAGTTAGCATTTCCTGCCTGTACTGCTTGCTGGATAGCTCTTGCAGTACGCCCACGAATGTTGTTTGGCAAGTATTTCAGGTAGATAGCTTCCAGTGTTGAGACGGAATGGTTACTGGTGCTGGGCAACCGTGTTGTAATTTGTGTGTTCAGTAGCAGATGAAGTTTCTCCAAGCGTACTGTTGCATTTGGGGGTACAGCACTATTGTACAGAAGAGAAAATGCTGAGTATTCACTGCGATCAGAAGGAGTTCCGAACAAAGACAGCAAATCATTTCGAGTAAAGATTGCATTAAGAGCAAACCACGAGAAGTTAAATCGTAAAAGTTCAATAAACAAATCGTTCTTTTTCGATTTATTGAACCTCTTGCCCATGTAATGAATGTTATCCATCTCTACCGCACGTCTTACCCATTCAGTCGCAACACCTATTCCAATAACTTGGTTTGAGAGCAATGCAGTAAGCCCTTGGGCTGCAATACTTTGTTCTACTTTGTTCGCACACTGTGAATAGACTTTACGTGCATTTAAAAGAGTATCTCTGTGTGGAATTATCATAGTAATTCAATTACATATATATCTCTTATGTCGGTCTAACTTATAATTAGGTCGCCGTTGCGGTACAATACTGCATATAGTCTAAAGATACCGCCTATCGATGATGTATGTCAACCCCCTTCTTAATCCCCATCAGAATCTCCTTTCCTAGATCGATTTCGTCGCACGATTAGACTCAATCACTTAAGCCGTCACACTGAAAAAAGCTATCTTTATTATATTTGGTAAAAGTCAAATTTATGGGTGAAAGAGAGTCGATATAACACTGGGTAGATAAAAAAAAATGAGACATTCATCAGAACTTACTCCGGATTGAATTACTGTAATTATTTGCCCCATATTCGTTGTATAAATTTCAGTATTCAACCGTTCTTCCAACTCCGGTGCATTCTCGCGGCGATCGAATATCACCAACCACCCTTCATCTTGTGCCATATTGACGTCATCCAAGCCGATAATCTCATGGGTGGAGAAGAGACTCGATCGCAGGATCTCGCCCATGGCCAAGCTGCCTTACAAGCTGCTGGATCTCGCTAGTCATTTCATTTCAGGCCCAACCTTCGCGATCGCATTAGTTAATCTCCCGAATGTTTCAAGACGTGCTGCCGAAAATTGCCCAGCAATTTGGTATCTCTAGGGTGGTTGTTCTCAATAAAACTTTTCTCTCAGTTAATTCTCTAAATTCTATGTTGGAAGAACCGTTGGCCAGCAATACCAGTGAAGAAAACTATCTAGTCACCGCTGTGATCTCTCATGTAGTGAAACCGGGGCGCGAGCAAGGTTACGAAGCATGGTTTCATGGCATCGCCGCAGATGCACGAAAATTCAAGGGACATCTGGGTGTCAGCACTATTCGACCCCAGCATCACGCTCATCCTGAGTACGTGGTCATTCTCAAGTTCGATTGCTACGACAATCTCAAGACATGGCTAGAATCTGATGTTCGGCGAGAGTGGATTGAGCGATTGCAGCCATTGATTGAAAAGCCAGAAGATATTCAAACCCTCACCGGATTGGAAACCTGGTTTACGCTGCCCAATAAATCGATGAAGGCTCCACCCCCTCGCTACAAAATGGCGTTAGTTACATGGTTGGGAGTGTTTGTTACCATTTCTATTCTCAATCGTTTGCTGGTACCGCTACTATCACGGCTTCCTGCCTTGCTCACATCTCTGATGATCACAGGTCTCACTGTTATCCTGCTCACCTATTTGGTCATGCCGCGCTTAACACAATTATTTCGCAAATGGCTATATCCCATTCCCTAAAATGATATGAACTTGTGGCGCTGCGGCGACGGGGACAATCAGTTTGGCTGGATAATTTTGAGCGAAGTTGGATTACTCACATCTTGCACTATTCTCGCTGAACAGGCAAGATGCCTGTTCCACAAGAAAATCTACTCTTTGTGGAACAGGCATCTTGCGCTGAACAGGCAAGATGCCTGTTCCACAAGAAAATCTACTCTTTGTGGAACAGGCATCTTGCCTGTTCAAAAAAGGATTATTGACAATGGTGCAATATCTCAGATTACCAACAGTAAGTTGCAGCACTACATTGACGATGGACTACGAGGGGTGCTGTCAAACTTTCAAAGCTTGCAAGCTACAATTGAAGAGAAGAAATACGCGATCGACTTCAGTACACTAGCCCACCAAAATATCAGGTGGTCTCCTGGGCATAAATACGATTATTTAATCAGAGGAGACCTACAATTAGCAGCCGACTTGCTGAAACAAACCCATTCTCACACTCGCGGTCGAGATGGTTATGTTCAAGTCGATCTCCCTCCTCACTCGCTATTGCAGGCCCAAAGTGCGATCGCTGAAGCTCAAATCCTTTGGGATTCAGTCGGCTGGCGTAATTTAATGCTCAGAATCCCAGACACTCAAATCATGCTGCCGGTGATTGCACAACTAATTTGCGCTCGTATTAACGTCAATGCAGCGTTCGTGTTTTCTCAGACAACCTATGAGCAAGTAGGGGATCCTTATCTCCGAGGACTAGAAAGCCTCATTCAGCAAGGATAATCTGTGAGTGAGATTGCTTGTTTTACCAGCTTCTCGATTGCTCGTTTAGATGCAGTTATTCATCCACTTATAGATAAAATTAAAATTAGGGGTGAGTGCTTTTCACTTACCCCTGCCATTTTTTGTCGGTCTTTTAACCTACCTTTTGCACCATTCTCAAGAACAGGCAAGATGCCCGTTCCACAAAAGATAAATTTTCTTGTGGAACAGGCATCTTGCCTGTTCATCAAAGCCTAATTGAGAATGGTGCAAGATCTAAGTTTTAACCTACCGATTATAGCAATAAGTCGCCACAGAAGCGACGCAACTGCTCCTAAAAATACTTGTCGATGTGGAGGGTCAAAATCGCGAATACTCCCAGCAAATGACCAGCGCTCATGCAAGCCAGAAATGCCGGTACGCTAACATTGTTGAACAGAGAGGGGAAGGGCAAAGGCATTTTCGGCCCGACGTGGGGATACCAAATTCTGCGACTGATAACTAGCAACGCTAAGATATTGCAAACAAACATCACCAGAGGCTTTTGCCAATTTCCTGATGCTGTGTCAGTCAGAGTCGATTCTACTACTGCCAGTAAATTTGAGTTAATCATCGTGGATGCTCCTATTTTTAATAAAGTATCAGAAATGCTCGATGAGATTTCTTGCCAAAAATACAGCAGGGGCGATCGCCTTTACGCAATAAATATCTGTTGCTGTCAATATTCACCGCGCCAGCGACAGCGCCCCCACCCATAATCATCGAATCACAGCAAGAATTCTTTTAATGCCATTTAAAAGTAACGAAAGATACAAAGGGACACAACCATACTTGCTGCCATTTGTAACTTTTAGCCTGTCTGGCAGTGGCGGCATTTTCTCACGCCGCCAGACAGGAAAGACTGCTCGTCATTAGTGAGCAATGTAGGTAGGCAGAAAGTGGAGAATGTCGCGCAGAACGCTATATCCAGCAGCATCCCAGAGCAAATAAGCTAAGAAACCGATCATCGCTAAGCGACCGTTCCAAAGTTCTGCTTGCGGGTTGAAGCCAAACAGAAAGGCATTCCGATCTTTGCCGTTGTAAGCATTAGCCGTAGGAGGCAGATTAGTAGGACGAGTTTCCATGTTTTACATTCCTTAACAATGTTTCGCTTCTCATAGTAGCGACCTAATTTCTGCTTTGCTATCTGTCTCTAGGCTCAAGATACACACAAGTCTAAAGGAGGATTTTGAAACAAAAAATAAAGTGTTAAGTATTGTTGAGCGAGATTTTTTCAGCGATCGCCTGTATCTGTAAATACTAAATACAACTGCAAGTTGAGGTGGCCGCTGTGAAAGGCTCGATCGCAGCAGAGCGACAAACAACGGCGTTGGTGACTCGACAAGACTGAATCCGCGCTCTGCTAGAGGCAAGAAAATTTAGTAAATTTCAACTTAAAACCCGAACACGATCGCCCGTGAGTTAACTAAAATAGGAGATAAATAGATCGATCGGGAGAAACAGTTATCGAAACCATCTACGGCAATCTTCAGGGTTTAAAGTCCAGCCAGCTCAAGCAACTCGAAAAGCTGTACCACCAGCGACTACCGGGCGATCGCATCACCACTGCAGAATTCGCCCAGCGCGTCGCCGCCATCAGCACGGAAATAGACAAACCAATCTGCACCTACATCAACCGCCGCGGACAAGTAATTCGCGTCGGCGTGGGTACACCCCGCCAAACGCAGATTGCGCCCTTAGAATTGCCCCGCTACGGGGGAGGTCGCCTCAGCGGCATTCGCTGCATCGCCACCCACCTGAAGCCAGAAACCCCAAGCGAAGCAGCTCTCACAGCAATGGCAATTCAGCGCCTAGACGCCCTCGTTTGGCTGACACTGAGCGGCGGAGGATTTCAGCGTCGCGGCGGCGGTGCGACTGGTTACATCCAAGAAACTTATCTCGCTCACCTGATACCCCAGGGAGATCAGCCAAATTTTGAGTTCTCTGTTTTGAGCGCTCAGTTAGAACCAGATGCAACTGATGAAATAGAAGAGTCTTCAATTCCAAAGTCACTGATTCAAACTCCACACTTTCCCTGGAAAATATCAGAACCGCTGAATTTGGACGAACTCGCCGACCAAGACTTTCTGGATTTGGTGGAAGGACTCGAAGCAGAGTTTGAAGCAGAGTTTGTCGCGGGGGAGGTCGATGCAGACCAAGACAAAGTGCTGTTGGTAGGTGTAATGACTCAGCACATGACTCAGTTGGAGTTTGAGGACGGGCTCGCAGAAATCACGCGGCTGGTTGAAAGCGCCGGGGGTCAGGTACTGCAAACAGTGCGCCAAAAACGATCGCGCCCCCATCCGCAGACAGTCGTCGGGGAAGGCAAAGTTCAGGAAATTTCCCTCGCCGCTCAGACGGTTAGCGCTAACCTCGTGGTATTCGATCGCGACCTGGCCCCCGCACAAATACGGAACTTGGAAACTCAGATAGGTATCCCGGTAGTCGATCGAACAGAGGTAATTCTCGACATCTTTGCCCAAAGAGCTCGATCGAGCGAGGGTAAATTGCAAGTCGAACTCGCTCAGCTAGAGTACGCCCTGCCCCGGCTCAGAGGTCGCGGTCAGGCAATGTCGAGACAGGGTGGCGGCATCGGTACCAGAGGCCCCGGGGAAACCAAACTAGAAACCGAACGGCGGACAATCGCCAAACGCATTTCTCGATTGCAGCAAGAAGTAAATCAATTGCTGGCCCACCGCTTCCGGCTGCGGCAGAACCGACATCATCACGAGGTACCCTCAGTCGCGATCGTCGGCTACACCAACGCCGGTAAATCGACTTTGCTCAACCTGCTCACAAATTCCGAGGTCTATGCCGCCGACCAGTTATTTGCCACCCTCGACCCCACAACCCGACGGTTGACCATTCCTAACGATGTCACGGGCGAACCGCTGTCGATCGTCCTCACAGATACAGTGGGCTTTATTCGCGAACTCCCCCCCGCCTTGATCGACGCTTTTCGAGCTACCCTCGAAGAAGTGACTGACGCCGATGCTTTGCTGCACCTTGTTGATCTCTCCCATCCCGCGTGGCAGAGCCAAATTCGATCGGTCATGAATATTTTGACAGATATGCCCGTAACTCCCGGGCCAGCCCTTGTCGCTTTTAACAAAATCGATGCCGTAGATGGAGAGACTCTCGCCCTCGCCCGAGAAGAGTTTCCTCAAGCCGTATTTATTTCGGCGGCCAAAGGTCTCGGGATGGAAACTCTCCGCGACAGACTAGCTCAGCTCATTCAATACGCTCTCTACCCTCGGTAAATACTTAAGTATTCCTTTTAAGTAGTTGACATTCTGGAATACACGTAAATATACTGAGGACACACATCGTAGAACTATGAGACTATAAAAGAGTAGTCAAATCGTGCATTGCAAAGTACAATACAGTAGCTCGACTTTTCGCTCGGTTAAAGAATTAATTTCAGGAGGCGGCGGTTAAGGTAAAAACACTCTGTGTTAATAGCTGTAAGGGCTGTTGGTTCAGAGATGGCAAAAAGATGTTGCTTTACGGGAGTGCAAACCACGGTACGCGACGTCAAGGTGAAAGAGAAGAAGAATGTGATTAAAGTGTTTGGGCGATCGCCTCAAGCGCTATACTATCTTTTACAGGCGCCCGCGAGAGACAACATCAATTTATTGTAAGAACTCTAAAATCCTTGCCCGTCGTGCAGCGCTACTCTTTAGGACTATTTCTATTTTCCGATCTTACCACTGTTTAACTAAATAGTTATGTTTACGCCACTGGCAAAACTAGCAATTGGACTCTCTGCCACAATGGCAACAGCGTTTTACTATCTAGCTGCTGCCCCTCCGGCTGCTGCACAATACATCTGCGGGCCAGGAAATTTTTCCCCTGCCTGCATGAACCGCCGGCAACCATCACCATCACCATCACCATCACCATCACCATCACCATCACCATCACCAATAGCAGACCCGCTACCGGTAGAGCCGGTAGTTGAATCACCAGCACCAATAGCAGACCCAGTACCGGTAGAGCCGGTAGTTGAATCACCATCACCAGTCATAGTAGACCCAGTACCGGTAGAGCCGGTAGTTGAATCACCATCACCAGTCATAGTAGACCCAGTACCGGTAGAGCCGGTAATTGAATCACCACCAGCAATAGCAGACCCGGTACCACAGCCCACAACCGATCAACTAACGGTGTCCACGGGGGGGTTTCAAAACATATACACCAACCTCAGCGTGAGGCCACCAACAGCTATCCCAGAACCGGGTACTGTGGTAGCACTCCTGGTGACAGGCGCAGGAATCATCTGTTCCGGCCGAAAACGAAACAAGCAGGTTCGTCAGCAACGGTAGGCAGACCAAATTTGCTGCTTGTTTTGAAAATCTCTGCGTTTCTTGAAGCGTGGGTGCATTTTTACTTATGGAATAAAAACAAAGAAAATTGTATAAATAATAACTTTACAGCTTGCTGGCTGCAATTATATAAAAATTAAAATAAGATTGGTTAAGATTAAAATAAAAAAATATTGTTATTGTTTGAGCGTCCGATGACCCCTAAAGTAGAAATTTACACTTGGAGAACCTGCCCGTTTTGCATTCGTGCCAAAGCATTGCTGAAGCGAAAAGGGGTGGATTTTACAGAGTACGCGATCGACGGAGATCAAGCAGCACGAGATAAAATGACCGATCGAGCCCACGGAGGTCGCACCCTGCCCCAGATATTTATTAACGACCAACACATAGGCGGCTGCGACGACATCCACCAACTAGATACTCAAGGTATGCTCGATCCGCTGCTAGCAGCAAAATGAGGCATTCCCTGTGGAATTTTCAGTTAGCCCAAATTTTCCGGCGACCAATTCTTAATTTTAACTGACAATGAAATTTGCATTCATCATCGATCCCCTCGCGCGACTAATTCCAGGACACGATACCAGCGTAGCGCTGATGGAGGCAGCTCAAGAGTTGGGTCACGAAGTCTGGGTGACTCAAGCCAACGAATTAAGCGTCATCGGCGGGAAAACCTGGGCAATCCTCAGTCGGGTAGCACTCACCCCAGTAAAACTGGTAGATGGACGCTGGGAGGCGGCTTCGGCTTGGTACGAGGTGGAACAGTCTACTTTGCAGCCTCTCGAAGCAATGGACGCAGTATTTATGCGGACAGACCCCCCAGTCAACGTTCCTTACCTCTACGCTACTTACCTTCTAGACGGGATCAATCCGGCTAAAACTTTGGTAGTTAACAGTCCCAAAGGATTGCGGGCGGCGAATGAAAAGATGTATGCTTTGCAATTTGAGGGAGCGATCCCCGAGACAATTGTTTCTCAAAACAAGCAGGTAATTCGGCAATTTGTTGAGAAAAAAGGAGCGGCAGTTCTTAAACCCTTGGGCGGCAAAGCTGGCGAGGGGATTTTGTTTTTGGAACCGGGCGATCGCAATCTCAACTCCCTGGTCGAAATTAGCACTCAACAAGGGCAAATTCCAGTCATGGTTCAGACTTATCTGCCGGAAGCAAAAGAGGGAGACAAGCGGATTATACTGTTGGATGGCAAGCCCATCGGTGCTATCAACCGTATTCCCACCGGCAATGAATTTCGCGGCAACATGGCCGTCGGCGGCCGAGTCGCAAAAACAGAAATTACCGATCGCGAAGTGCAAATTTGCACTCAGTTAGAACCAGTTCTGCAACGGGACGGGCTGTACTTTGTTGGCATTGATATCATTGGCGGTTATCTCACGGAAGTTAATGTCACCAGCCCTACAGGGATTAGAGAAATTGATTTATTTGACGGGGTTAGTTTGGGCAAACAAGTAATTGAATGGGTGGTTAGTCAGTAGTCAGTAGTCAGTAGTCAGTAGTCAGTAGTTATTAGTTATGAGTTATTAGTCATAGATTAGTCGTTATTAGTTATTAGTTATTGGTCATCAGTTACTGGTCGCAGCTAACAAATAACAACTGCCAACGGACAACTGCCAACGGACAACTGCCAACAGCCAACAGTCAACAGCCAACAGTCAACAGTCAACAGTTAACAATTCCCCATTATTAAATTATGTCAAAAATTGGCGTGGCAGTAGTCGGTACAGGTTTCGGTCAAAAAGTGCACCTTCCCGGATTCCAGGCACATCACCGGACAGAGGTGGTGGCTGTTTACCACCGGAATTTAGACAAAGCAAAGGCGATCGCCTCTAGCCACAATATCCCCTACGCTTGCGACTCGATCGCCGATATAGTAGCCATCCCCGAAGTAGCAGGCGCCAGCATTTCCACGCCGCCATTTTTGCATTTTGAAATGGCAAAAACTGTCTTGGCAGCAGGCAAGCATTTATTATTAGAAAAACCCACAGCCCTGACAGCAAATGAAGCCAGGGAACTTTACCGATTGGCAAACAACGAATATCAAACCGATTTAAAACAGGTTGGTGCCACAGCAATTGCCACAATGGACTTTGAGTTTCGCTTCATCCCCGCATGGCAAATGCTAGCAGAATTATTGGCAGCAGGATATGTGGGAGAAAAGCGTTTAATTAAGGTTGATTGGCTGGTGTCGAGCCGTGCTGATGCTACTCGCCCTTGGAATTGGTACGCGCAAAAAGAGCGAGGCGGCGGAGTTTTGGGCGCGACAGGTTCTCACGTTTTTGATTATATTAGCTGGCTGTTCGGCGCGCCGCAGAGGCTTTCTGGGCAATTGATAACAGGAATTTCGGCGCGCCCAGATCCGAATGATTCGGGAAATTTAAAATTAGTTGATGCCGATGATTCTTGCACGTTGATGTTGGAATTAGCCGAGGGAACGCCTTGTCAAGTTTGTTTGAGTTCTGTTACTTATCAAGGGCGGGGACACTGGGTGGAAATATACGGGAGTAAGGGTACGTTGGTGTTGGGAAGCGACAACCAGCAAGATTACGTCCACGGATTTCGCTTGTGGGGTTCCCAAGGTGGAGAACCTTTAGCTGAAATAAAAATTCCTCAAAGATTGGAGTTTCCTCAAGTTTATCCAGACGGGAGGATTGCACCGTTTATTCGAGTAGTAGATAGGTGGGTAGAAGCGATAGATGCAGGTACATCGTTGATACCGTCGCTCAGAGAAGGGGTTTACTCGCAGTTGTTGATGGATTTGACCCAGGAGTCGAATGCTACGGGAACTTGGGTTGATGTACCGAATTTAGATAAGTTTTTGGGCGGCAGGTAAAAGTAAAAACTCACAAAGCAATCTCTCGCACTCGATCGCACCCTAAACCCGATAAACTACGAATAGATAAACTCAATCCAACCCTATATCCAGAGTCGGTAGTTGTGAATGGCGCGCCCTCAAAGTCCTTGCCTCAGTATAGCGATCGCTCGCCTGAGAACCGCTGGGGCAAACCATTTTGCCACTTGGGTTCTACAAGCTCCCTATCCCAGCGGGTACGTTCACCACGACTGTATGTGGCCACATACCCTATCCCAATCATGGAAAGCTTGGCAGGAAATGTTTTCGCCCTCCGGGACAATTCACGAATTGCCCCTAAATCCAGATGGCAGTTTCGTCTCGCCGGAAAACAACCAGAATATACTGGCAGAAACTGAACAACGAACACCGACGCCCTCTGTGCCGCTCCACCTCGGTCAAGGGGGGTGGGAGGACAGGGGGAAGCAGAATCCGCCGCCACCGGCCAGCTACAGCAGTCGCCTGATGCAGCATTTGGGGATTAATCTTTGGCAGTGGCTGTTTGAAGGGCCGATTCAGGGTAGTCTCCAGGAAAGTAAAGGTATCGCGATCGGGCAAAATCTACCCCTGCGAGTCCGCATAGACTTGCGCGAACCGTATTTAATTGCTTTACCTTGGGAAATTATGCAGCCTCAAGCCGGTCAACCGGCAATTTCTCTGTCGCAGCAACTGCTTTTCAGTCGCACTACCAGCAATGTTGAACCTTTGCCACCTCTGCAGCCTGCAGAGTCGCTCAACATTTTGCTAGTTTTGGGACAAGCAGAACCCGGCCGCGGTGCTAATTCTCAATTTTCCAGCAGCAATAACGGTCATTTGCAGTTGGGAGAAGAAGCACTAGCCCTAGCTGGCGTTCTCGAAACCGCTTTTCAAACCGACGACAGCGGCAAATATTCTGACATCAGCGTTCCGACTCGCGTAGATACTCTGATCGAACCTACTGCAGCGGAACTAATTTCTCGGCTGGAAACGCAAGCTTACAACATTCTGTTTTACGCCGGCCACGGGATACCGGGCCCCGACGGCGGCTTGCTGTTTTTGGGGCCGGACACCGCGATTAATGGCACTGAACTGGCTCAGGTTTTAGTTCGGTGCCGCGTGACTCTGGCGGTGTTTAATGCCTGCTGGGGAGCTCAGCCGGCGGTGGAGAGGTTGCTCTCAACAAACGGCCAGCAACAGGCGATCGCCCGCAGCAGTTTGGCTGAGGTACTGATCCATCACGGGGTGCCCGCGGTGTTGGGGATGCGGGACTCGATCGCCGATCGCGAGGCCCTGAGTTTTATCCAAAGTTTTGCTCAAGCTTTGGCCAGCCGGATGTCAATTGATCGGGCCGTCGCCGTCGCCAGACAGCAGCTACTAACCCTCTACAAGTTCAATCAACCGGCTTGGACGCTGCCGGTGCTGTATATGCACCCTGAGTTTGACGGTCAACTAACTGAGCCGGTAGATGACCTCAAAACAGAATTACCTTTAAATTCTTCTACTTGGCTGGGACGCTTGCCGTCTTGTGCTTACTTGCGGGCGCGCGATCGACCCAATGTCAAATCCACCGAATCGACCAATCAGGTTTGGCCGATTCGCGCTGGTATGGTTCGAGTCGGACGCTGGGAAGAAAACGACGTAGTGATTCGAGAACAGTGGGTTTCTCAAAAACACGCCGAGATTTTCTGCCGCAACAGTATCGGAGATAGCCAGGGCGAACCTAGCTACTTCCTGCGCGATTTTTCTCGTTATGGGACTCTAGTTTTGGGGCAGTCGGGATGGCAGAGAGTTCACCACCAAGAATTGCTGCTGCAATCGGGCACTCAGCTAAAATTTGGCAGTTCTCAAGGTCAGATTTTTGAGTTCACTATTGAGGTTCCCAAAACTTCGGGCTACAGTGAGACTGATTGCGGAACGAATTAAGGTGCGGGTGTAGCTAATGAAGGCAATCGGCGATCGGGACAGCAAAGTTCTGGGCGTTGAGTCGAAAGTCTGAAGTTAAAAGAGTTATTCACAACTCGCAACTGGCGTTTTGCTTTCGTCCCGGTTCTGTATTTTCTTTTTCCCACTTAGGTATTACATCATGGCTACCCAATCTCCTGATTCTCAATATTTTCGCGACTCGCAAACTCAGGCCCAGATGGAACTTCTCGCCACAATTGTTCAGACTGATGTTGCTTATCCCTGGAATCCCGCACAGCTTGAATCAGAATCTTATTTCACTGCGCTAGAGGAGGAATTTGCACTTTCTGATTCCTTCAGCGACAGCGATATTGCCCAGAAGTCGCAAGTTCTATTCGCGCAATTAGAACAAGTTTGGCTGACGACTGCTCTGCAAAAGTCTTTGCGTGAGAAATTTGCTCGCGTTCCTCAAGATTTTCTGGTCCGCATCGCTCAAAGCGTTCAAAACGCAACTGTTAAGTATCAATCTTTAGCTGACCAAATGGTAGAGTGCGTGTTAGATATTTTGCCTCAGTGGGCTGAGGAAGATTTGCAGGTGTTGGCGCGTCCTTTGGCTTATGCAATGCGAGAGGTTGATTCGGAAGGGGCCCAATTGGTCATGGCGACTAGAAGACCTTGGGCCCAATTGTCGGAAATAGAACAGGCGAGAGTTAGTTTGGCTGTCGCCCGCTATGCAATCTCGCAATTACCAATCTCTGATTAGTTGTTTGATGACTGGCTTTTTGTACTGCGATCGCGGTAAAAGTTTTTAATTAAAATAAAATATATCTACCTTTAGTTAGATGTGAAGTTCGTCTAATTATTAACGTATATGGATTGCTATAGTTTGATCTAGCAATCCTATTTGATTTTTGACACAATAATTTGTTGTTGAACGATGCCAACCGCGCCCGACGGTGAGGACGTTCTTAATTGCACAAATATGAGTTGTTATATTAGACAAGATTGCATACATTCGCTCTCAAGGGTTGAAATGCCTCTGCGTTGCATCTACGTTGCATCTGCGGTTTCCCTATCCATCAAAGATTTATGCAATAAATCTATTGCTTCTTCCCTCTCTCCTCAATAACTCAAGCCTTCTTCCTTCTTCCTTCAACATCTGCTATACCTTGCCGGGATTGGACAGGCTCAGCGGTTTGGCAGCAGGAAGCAAGATGAATTATCATACAATTGTCAAAATGTTAAAGAATGTAAATGTAGTGTTAATGGGGGTATGTCGGAATTTTCAACTGGATTAAAAAGCCGACAGCAGGAAACCCTGACTGTTGCAGGTACGATCGGGAATTTCACATTTTATGACAACTTCAAGATTTGACCTTCAAGAGTTAAAACGCCGCTTTTTGCGGATTTCGCGGGTGCCGGCGGCAACGCTAGTGGTGTTGGGGGCGGTTGCTTTCGCAGGTGCGATCGCCGGGGCATGGTTTGGAGGTGAAGGTCTAGTCAGCGGTATTTTTGCCACAATCAACTCTTGGCAGCAAAACCCGCCTGTGTGGCTGCAAGTGCCTGCTACGAGCAAGATGTATTTGTTAGTGCCGACTGTCCTGCTTGTCTCAGTTGCTTTAGCTGCAATTAAAATTTCGCCTCAACCGCATAAACGATCGCGCGCTGTCATAGTTGCAATAGTTCTAGCTTTAACCATTCGGTACGTTTTGTGGCGATCGCTCGCTACTCTCAATTTAAGCGACCCCCTCAACGGTATCTTTAGTTTAGGGCTGTTTTTCCTAGAAATGTTAATGGTGTTCACCAGCAGCATTCAACTGTATTTAATGCTGAGAGTGAAAGACCGGCGTCGAGAAGCCGATCGCATGGCAGTTGCAGTTGAATCTGGAAACTTTGCCCCGCCCGTCGATATTTTTATCCCAACTTACAACGAACCCGCTTTTATTTTACGGCGCACTGTCATCGGCTGTCAAGCTTTAGATTATGCCAACAAAAAAGTATATTTGCTCGACGATACCAAGCGCCCTGAAATCAAATTGCTGGCAAAAGAACTGGGATGCGAGTATATAACCAGACCCGATAATATTCACGCCAAAGCTGGAAACATCAATCACGCCACAGCCCTAACTAATGGAGAACTAATTGTAGTTTTCGATGCCGATTTTATTCCTACTAAAAACTTTTTAACCAGAACAGTGGGATTTTTTAAAAATCTCGAAATCGCCCTCGTTCAAACACCGCAAAGCTTTTACAACCACGACCCCATCGCCCGCAATTTAGGTTTAGAAAATGTACTCGCGCCGGAAGAAGAAGTCTTTTACCGGCAAATTGAAATGATCAAAGACAGCGCCGACAGCGTGATTTGTTGCGGTACATCTTTTGTAGTTAGGCGCAGTGCTTTAGAAACAGCGGGAGGCTTCGTCACAGATTCAATCTGCGAAGATTATTTTACCGGAATTCGGCTGTCAGCAACCGGGTATCGCTTAGTTTATTTAGATGAAAAATTGAGTGCTGGTTTGGCCGCTGAAAATATAGAGGCTCATCTAACTCAAAGGTTGCGCTGGGCGCGAGGCACGCTTCAGGCATTTTTTATTGATTCCAATCCTTTAACGATTCGCGGCCTCAGATTAGTACAAAGGCTGTGTCACCTCGAAGGATTGCTGCACTGGTTTACCAGTTTAACCAGGGTTTTGTTTCTGTTGATGCCTTTAGCTTATTCGTTTCTCGGCGTACTTCCTTTGCGGGCAAGTGCACAGGAATTGCTGTACTTTTTCCTGCCTTACTATTTGGTGCAAGTTACTGTGTTTTCTTGGCTGAACCGCCGATCGCGATCGGCTTTGCTTTCCGATGTTTATTCATTTGTCCAGTGTATACCTTTAGCGGTGACGGTGGTGAGTGCCATGCTGAATCCCTTTGAGAAAAGGTTTCAAGTGACGCCGAAAGGAATTGCGAGCGATCGCTTTCGTTTTAACTGGAAGTTGGGATGGCCTCTGATTGTCTTGTTCGCAGCTACAGCCTTCAGTTTGTGGCAGAATGTAAACATTCATTTAGTTAAAAAAGTTGGCAGCTTACAGGTAATATCAGAAAGTGCAGATTTGTTAAAAGGTATAAGTTTGGGATGGATTTGGAGCGCTTATAACCTGCTGATGCTGGGGATTGCACTACTAATTTTGGTGGATATTCCTAAGCCGGACATTTACGAATGGTTCAATTTACGCAGAGTTGTACAACTGAATATTGGCGGTCAAAGTTTTTGGGGTATAACTACTGTAATTTCCGAAAGTGGCGCTGAAGTTGCTCTGACACAGTGGCCAAGTTTTGCGGTGAAAAATAAAGGCAGTAAAGAGAGTTTTACCGTCGCAGAGATTTTGCCAAAATATGCCGTTCAGACAAGTTTATCGCAGGGTAAAATAAAAGCTATTTCTCCCAGAGAGGCAGTCAAAGCGAGGAAATCGATAGCGCCGTCTGTTCTTGAGTTGGGCACTGAGGGTCGTTTAGCCAAAGGTTTGATTGATTGCAATTCGGCGACTCTGGAAATTATGGAAGAGAAATGTTTTATTCCTGTGGCTAAGATTAAGTTGGTGAGCGATAAATCTCAGTTGGAGTCGAGTTTTCGGGATGCAGCCGGGTGCAGTTTGGCGGAATTTCCCACTGTGCGAATTGTGTTCGATCGCCTGAACATTAGCCAGCACCGCTGTTTGATCGAAATGCTGTACTGTCGCCCGGGCCAGTGGAAGCGGCAGGAAACTCCCGGAGAATGGCGATCGCTGTGGCTGTTGTTGAGAATTGCTTTGAAACCGAGGGCTGTTTTTGAGAGACACAGACAAGTTAGACCGATCGCAGTTTCGCAACTTTAGAGCGAATTTCCCCGAGTTGGGAATTTTTCACCGCAGAGATTAGCAGATCAAGGCTGATGGATTTTTAGCTCGCCTTACCTCATATCTTTTAAGTAATCGTGCAAAAATATTTATACACTTTATCATAAAATATTAACTCGTCAAACAGGATAAAAAGATACAGGTGTAAGTATCCGTTTTATTATATCATATCCGGTCGATTACCCTTCATCAGGTAGGGGCGGGTAAACCTGCCCATATCTGCCAATAATTGACTATCTCAAAAACCCGCCCGACCGGGATATTATGGTCAATCGATCGGACATGATATTAGAGGGTTAAGCCTGGAGACTATCAAAATACTGGAAAGGATTTATAAACAAAGTAAATATCATCAAGTAAGGCAAAGGGCGCAGTGTATTAAATGCGGTTTATTAAATATCATTGGCTGGAAATAGAGGCCTATGAAAGTTGGGATAATTTAGTTGAGGTAGCGTCAAATATCTTTCGAGACTTGGGCGAAAAAAAATATATAATAAATTTTGCTTGACTACTTAGCTTTAGACGATATCGATCGCTTATTTCTCTATCCCAACCAGGCGATCGACTTTTGCGGAGTTTTGCGAACTTCGCACGAGGAAGCAAAAAAAAATAGGGAAATTTGGCGAAAACTGCGGTTAGTCGTGATACAGTCCACTAAGCTGTATATCCCGCTGAGCGCAAATAAATCGCCGTTTAATCTGGGGTTACGGCCCTTTAACAGCCACCAAGTCCAGGATTGGGCGAAACGGCAAGGGCAGGATTGGTCAGGGGAAGATGCCCAGCAACTGACGGGTTTTGTAAACGGGAATCCCTATTTAGTACGGCTAGCTATTTATCATATCGGGCGTGGGGATGTCACTCTAGACCAAGTGTTGCAAAACTCTCCCATTTCTGCCGGAATTTATGGCGATCGCCTAAAACGACAACTGTGGAACCTACAACAGCAGCCAGAGTTGCTGGCAGCATTCGTGGGAGTTGTAAAAAGCAACACACCTGTGGAGTTGGATTTAGTGGAGGTATTTAAGTTGGAAAGTATGGGGTTGGTAAATTTACAAGCCAATCTGGCGACGGTAAGTTGCGAGTTGTATAGGCAGTATTTTGGCGATCGTTTTAGTAGCAGTTGATTCGGATTCAGAAGTTGTCAGGGTAATCAAAAGAGAGCTATGAAAATTATTCAGTTACTGAGTTTAGTGTTCCTAGTAACGATTAAGCTGTTCAGCATCTAAATTACCTATTCCGAAATCGTGAAACCTCTGTATTGTGAGCATCTTGCTCAATGTGATAGTATCGTTTCAATGCAGAACAGATTATTTCGGGTTTTTCATGGTTTTTATTCTCCTATAGTGCAGAGGCAGTATTAGATATGAGGTATAACCCCCCAGAAATAACCCTGGAAAACTTCAAACAGCCACCAGAAAAGGTTATTTTTAATGATGCTTTTGGTTTTGCCGACGTTGCTTGGAAAACATTTGTAACTTTGAATTGGCCTGCTAATGATGGCAAACCATTAGAAGAAAGTGCCTTGGGTCAAGCACCGTCCGCTCCACGGGTATGGGAGTTTTATAGAACTCCTGAAGAAGTGTTTCTTGCTAATGGTGAAAAGCCGCTAAATATATCCAAATTTTTTACCAGAACCTTAAACTTAGACCTAATCGAGGGGCAAGGAGCGTGTTCAAGAAAAGATTTTAACTTGGCACAAGATAATTTACAAAAAAGCCGCAATTGGATCAAAAAAGTTATTGATAGTGATGAATGTCCGGACAAAATTCCTGTTAGTCATGAAGAAGAAAATTTGTTACTTAACAGCATTCCTATTGTCGATCAACAAGGGAACTACATAGTAATTGAAACTCGTTTGAATCCAAATGAATTTCAGCAAATACTAGATAACAAATGGTACGATGCTGATACATTAGCTGAGTACAATGACAATAACAGGTTTCAGTTTGAATCCACCAGTTCAACTGACGCACCCATAGAAATTAAGGCAGCTTGGCGGGTTTTTGATGAAAACTCTAGCGCCGAGGAAAAAGCTCGGTACTATACCACGAAACGGGTATTAGCTATCCCCGCAAAACAATATGTTTGCACTACCGGTAATTGTATTACTGGCGATCCTGTTCTTGAGGAAGTTGAAGTGGGCCTGATCGGCTTCCATATTGCCTATAAAATACCTCAACAGCAAATCTTAACTCCTGGGTACTCAACTCCTGGATGGGTTTGGGCTACCTTTGAACAGGTGGATAATCTGAAAGTGGATAATGGGCCTCCAGGATTGAAACCAACCCTATCCAACCCAGATTGCGATCCAAACGCTCCAAATAAGGGGAATTGCCTACCTAACTATCCATACGTAGAATGGCCTTTTCTTTGGCGCGATCGAGCTCCCCATGCGGTGACGAAATCCCAGGATGGGCAAATACAGCAGCAAATTCCTACCCAGGTTGTACGACTGTCCGAACAGCGCAATTGCAGAGACAGTAACCTCACTTCTACAGTAAAGGAATCTCTCAAACAACAGAACAAAAATTGGCAGGAAGCATTTAAAAAAGTGACTCCTGATTCTGTATGGCAATACTATCAACTTGTAGGAACTCAATGGCTGCAAAATCCCAGTATTGTTACTCAGACTCCACTTTTACCAAGAGATAGTTTAATCTCAAATATTAGACTTCAACAATTGCAACCAGGAGCGCTATTCAATGTATCTATGGAGGCTTATTCGCAAACCCAGGTTAACGGTGATTCCTGTGGTGGCTGCCACGTAGTGGCAATTCTACCAAGTTCTAGGGATAATTCTCAAAAAGTCATGTCTGATTTTAGTTTTCTCTTGAAACGTGCTAAAAGTTCCAGCAATAATTTATCAAAGGAGGTAGAATAAAATTCTATAACTCGATAATGTACAAATTGTCCTGAATTATATCGACCGTAACATCATCTTTCTAAATACCATCAAAAGGAGAAGATAGTCATGTCTGAATTCAATACAATTCCCAGCTTACTCGGTGTCTATCAGGAAACGGATGCTGAAAAGCGGCTGAAGGAAAAAATGGGGTCTGAAGCAACTCAGAAAACACGGCAATTAGTCGGTCAATGGTCGCGATTAGTGGCTTGGTCTTGGCTTGAGCCTGATGATTATGAGGAACAAGAAAAGCCTAGCGCCGAGCAGGAAAGTCTCCGGAAAGCGTTTATTGAGGCAGTCAAAGATCTAGCCCGTTCCTGCATTACTGAGCATTACTCTCCGGGTACGTTTATCGATCAAATATTGATAGGGAGCGATACTCTGTCTCAATATTTGAATGGAGATATATCAGAGAGTGGCCTAACATTGCCCGCTCTTTACAAGCAGCTCACTGGGAAAGATGACTATGTTTTTGAGAAAGAGTTTACTCAAAATTTTTTGTGGGCGATAACTCTCGAGCGATTTAATGGCTGGTTGGGTGGTTACATTGAGGAGAATGGTAACATCAAGGATAAGTTTGTGTTGGTACTCGCTTATCCACCGCGCCCCGCACTCAGTCCATCGGTTTTGACAGCATCCGAGCTGCGCGATTGGAGTCAGGGCAAGGGAGATGGGAATTATACACCTCCTAATCCTTATATTCCCACCTGCAATTGCTAAGGTCTGGTTAGGTACGTTGTTGCACTTTAGCGCTAAAGCGCAACAACGTACAAAGAAATACTTAAATTAATACAATAAATTTGCTTACAGAATGTATCGCGATTACCAGCCAAAATTTAAGAATTGCTTTCGCCTCGAAACAGAAAGAACAGAAGGAGTTTTCCTTTTGTCTGAAAGGAATGCGGCTCTACTGAGCGACCCTATCTACGCCCAATTAGCTCCGTTGTTGGATGGCAATCATAGCATTGATGAAATTGTCAATCAATTGCACGATCGCCTGCCGGCATCTTATATCTACTATGGCCTAAATCAGTTAAAAAATCAGGGTTATCTGAGCAACGGTGATGAGTTTCTGTCACCATCGTTACAGATTTTTTGCCACCAACTGAATATTAGCTTGGCAGATGCTCGCGATCGCTTACAGACAACCAAAGTCGCAGTGAGGGCGATCGGTTCTATGGACGCTGCTGAATTGATTCAAACTCTCGAATCGCACCAAATCCAGGTCAGCGAAGATGCCGATTTGGAAGTCGTTCTGTGCGATGATTACCTGCAACTCGATCTAGCCGCGCTCAATCAGCTTGCCTTACAACAATCGCGTCCCTGGTTACTTGTCAAGCCCATTGGCACAATTATCTGGCTGGGCCCGCTGTTTTCTCCCAAAAAAACTGGCTGTTGGGAGTGTTTGGCGCAACGCTTGCGATACAATCGACCCATTGAAGGGTATCTTAAGAGACGCACGAACGATACAGCACCACTGACGCCACCCCTAGCGAAAATACCTGGTGTCTTGCAAACGGCTTTGGGGATGACAGCTATTGAAGTCTTAAAATGGATCGTGCAGAATCGGGAAAATAAACGATTGCAAGGCGTATTAATTACTCACGATACTTTGACTCTAGAGACTCAAAGCCATATTCTCACCAAGCGTCCTCAATGCCCAATCTGTGGATTGAGCAAAACCCAGAACAGTGCAAAACCACTGCCATTAATTCTCGGTAGCCGTAAAAAAACATTTACTGCTGAAGGCGGACACCGTTGCAGTTCCCCTGAAGCCACTCTCAGCAAATATCAGCATCACATTAGTCCCATTACAGGCGTGATTCGAGAATTACAAAAGTTACCCGATCGCCTAGATGGTTTTCATAATTATGTAGCCAAACATCATTTTATCTCCATGTTTGATGACTTGAGAGCATTGGCTCAAAACATTGGCGGTAGAAGTGGAGGAAAGGGAAGAACGGATATTCAGGCGCGAGTTAGCGGTTTTGGAGAAGCTATAGAGAGATATTCTGGCGTTTTCCAGGGAGATGAAATCAGAATTAAAAGTAGCTACCAGCAACTCGGCGATCGCGCCATTCATCCCAACGCTTGTATGAATTTCAGCCAATCCCAATATAGCGATCGCCACAAGTGGAATGCCAGTTGTCAGAGCCTTTTTCAAAGAGTCCCCGAACCATTTGATGAAACCAAGGCGATCGACTGGACGGCTGTTTGGTCTTTGACTCAGCAGGAATTCAAGTATCTCCCCACTGCTTACTGTTACTTTGGCTATCCCAAACCAGAAAAACCTGACTGTTGGGCAGATACTAACGGGTGTGCAGCGGGTAATACCCTGGAAGAGGCGATCCTCCAAGGTTTTATGGAATTGGTCGAACGAGATAGCGTGGCGCTGTGGTGGTACAACCGAATTCAAAGACCAGAGGTGGATTTGGAGAGTTTTGATGAACCTTATTTTCGCTATCTGCAAGAGTCTTACCAGTCCATCCATCGGGATCTGTGGGTTTTGGATCTTACCAGCGATTTAAATATTCCCACCTTTGTTGCCGTTAGTCGATGTGGCGATCGCGACTCAGAAGATATTCTTTTAGGATTTGGTTCTCATTTCGATGCTAAAATTGCTGTTAGTAGAGCGCTGACGGAAATCAATCAAATTTTGGGTGTTGTCTTACCAACTAACGCCGAGGGTAAAACCCAGTACGCCTCCTCAGCGGAACCCTTAGCATTAAACTGGTGGCAAACTGCAACGCTACAGAATCAGCCCTATTTAGTTCCCGACAAAAGTAGTAGCGCTAAAGTTTATGCCGATTACGCTCAAAACTCGAGTGACGACCTACTAGAAGACATCAAGCGCTGTCAACAAATCGTAGCACAAAAGGGAATGGAAATGTTAGTCCTGGACCAAACTCGTCCTGATATTGGGTTGAAGGTCGTCAAGGTAATTGTGCCTGGAATGCGCCACTTTTGGAAACGCTCAGCAGCAGGACGACTCTATGATGTACCCGTACAAATGGGGTGGTTAAACGAACCACTATCTGAAGATAATCTCAATCCAATTCCAATGTGGTTATAATTTCCCCTTACCCAAAAGATGTTTAAAAACTATAAAATTATCGATGCCGACGCTCACGTTTACGAACCCCACAGCATTTGGGAAGAATATCTAGAACCAGCTTTCAAGCACTTTGCTCCTTCGCCAGACTTGAAAATTCAAGGAGAACCAATTATCAATAAGTTCTCCGAGCAATATCTACGTCAATGGGCCAAACCGTTTTTGGAAGTCGAGCCCCTGGCTGGTGCTGACCCGCAAATTCAGGTGCAAGCGATGATGGAGATGGGGGTTGATGTGGCATTTATTTATCCCACATCCCTGCTGTTTATCACTGCGGTAAACACTATGGCACCTCAACTGGTGGGTGCTTTTGTGCGAGCTTATAATAATTGGCTGCGAGATTTTTGTAGTTTTAATCCCCAAATACTCAAAGGTGTGGGCAGCATTAATCTTCACGATCCAGAAGAGATGGTGCCAGAATTGCTCCGCATCGTTAATTTTGGCTGGAAAGCAGTCTTTTTGCGTCCCAACCCTGTCAAGGGACGCATCCTGAGCGATCGCGCCTACGAGCCATTTTGGACGAAGTGTGAGGAGTTGGCGATCGCCGTTGGCATTCACGAGGGAACTCCTAGCCGTCTGCCTACTGCTGGGGCCGATCGCTTTAATACTCGCTTTGCCTTACGTGCCTGTTCCCATCCGATGGAACAAATGATGGCTCTGCTAACATTGATTGAAGGTGGCGTTCTCGAACGCCATCCCCAACTCAAAGTTGGCTTTTTGGAGTCAGGATGCGGGTGGTTGCCCTACTGGTTGTGGCGGCTCGATCGAGAATACGAGAGTTCGCGATCGGAAGTGGCCGATAATGTGAAGATGAAGCCCTCAGAGTATTTCCGCCGTCAGTGTTTTGTTTCTATGGAGCCTTCGGAGCCACACTTATCTCAAGTTATTGAGTATATCGGCTCCGATAACATCCTCTTTGGTTCTGATTATCCTCATGGAGAATACGAATCGGATATTGTCGAGCAAGTAGTTGCTCTTGAGGGGCAACTGCCCCAGGGAACTGTAGAAAAAATTTTGTGGGAAAATCCGGCTCGTTTCTACGGGCTCGGTAGAATGGCACGAAGATCAACATGAGCCTTTACTATTCGATCTCACAATTGTAGGTTAGGTTGAGCGAAACCCAACCTAACCTACAATTTTGCTTAATTCCTGAAAGCCTTGATTCGACCCCATTCTTCTCCTAGCCCCTAGCTATAATATGTTCAACGAACCGTTTCCCATTCCAGAAGTCGATGAGCGTTTACTGTTCGATCTAAGTTGCTCTAGAATCATCGGGCCAGTAATAACATTAGCGCAAGAAATCAATCTATTCAAGCTGATAGACGAATCACCACAAACAATTGAAGACGCTGCCAAAAACCTCAGAATTACACCTATAATCTCTGAAGCTTTCATGGTAGTTCTTGCTGCATTTGGATTACTAGAAAGACAGAAAAATGGACGGTTTTGCCTGACAAAGGTGGCAAAAACATACATGATTCCAGATAGCCCATTTTACTATACGGGGTTTTGCCCTCCCCATGAATGGTATCTGGATCTGCTGCGCATCAAATTAATCGGTGGCGCTCAACCACCAATGCCGATGGCGGTGGCGATGAATCAGCACAAAATTGAGATGGTGCACAGCTTCATCGATCGGATGCACATGATAATACTGCCAACCGCAGCAAACTTAGCCAAACAACCTGTGTTCGCTCAAATATCGCATCTTCTTGATGCGGGAGGTGGTTCGGGAGCGCTGGCGATCGCGATCGCAGCATTTAATTCGCAGATTCAATGCACGGTTATGGATCTTGAGCCTGTATGCGAGATTGCACAAAAAAACATTGCCAAATATGGCTTAGAAAAACAGATTACTACCGTTGCGCGAGATATGTTTAAAGAGGCGTGGCCTGGAGAACCAGACGGTGTTCTATTTGGCAATGTTTTTCACGATTGGGATTTAGAACATTGCTATTTGTTAGCTCGACGAGCGTTCGATGTACTCAAATCTGGCGGGAAAGTGTTGTTGCATGAAATGCCTTTGCATGACACAAAAGATGGGCCGCTCACAGTCGCCTGTTTGTCAGCCATATTACTGATGTATGAGAAAGGTAAGCAGTATACATTAAAGGAAATAGAAGAAATATTATCGTCAGTAGGCTTTATTGATTTTCAGTCAACACCAACCCATACTTATTATCATCTGATTAGCGCTAAAAAACCATAATTTTTGTTTGTATTTTTAGTTGAGGGAAATCTTAAGGATGAAAATTTTTTCTAATTACCAAATTATCGCCCAAATTTTTGAAAGCTCGAATTCGCTAGTTTATCGAGCAAATCGCCGCCATGACAATCAACCTGTTATTCTCAAGGTTCTCAAGGAAGATTATCCTACCCCTGCGGAGCTAACCAGATATAAGCAAGAGTATGAAATTACTCGTTGCCTGAATATAGATGGAGTGATTAGAGCTTATGATTTGCAAAAATATCAGAATACACTAGCAATAGTTTTAGAAGACTTTGGAGGTGAATCATTAGATATTACCCTGAAATATAGAAAACTTAGCTTGCCTGAATTTCTGGCTATTGCTATTAAAATAACGAAGACTTTAGGTGAAATCCATGCTGCTAATGTTATCCACAAGGATATCAATCCTGCCAATATTGTTTGGAATTTAAAAACAGATATCCTGAAAATTATTGACTTTGGCATTTCTACAGTATTTACGCGGGAAAATCCCATAATTAAAAACCCAAATATTCTCGAAGGCACACTGGCTTATATGTCACCCGAACAAACAGGCAGGATGAATCGGGTACTCGAGTACACTACAGACTTTTACTCTCTTGGCGCGACATTTTATCGGATACTAACTGGTTATTTACCTTTCGATACAAGCGATGCTTTGGAATTAGTACACTGCCACCTTGCCAAACAGCCTCTACCGCCTCACGAACTCGATCCCAATATACCCAAAGTTGTTTCTAACCTGATTGTGAAATTGTTAGCCAAAACAGCGGAGGAACGCTACCAGAGTGCCTTTGGCATCGCTGCCGATCTGGAAGAATGCCTCAGACAGTTTCAGATATGCGGAGAAATTGCAGATTTTCCCCTAGCACAACAAGATTTTTCTGACAGGTTAAGTATACCGCAGAAACTTTACGGTAGAGATCGAGAAATTGAGACATTATTATCAAACTTTGCACGAATTCCCGAAGAAAATAGCTCAGAAGAACAGACACGAAAGTGTGTTGAGATGATACTCGTTTCCGGCTATTCTGGCATCGGTAAGTCTGTGCTGGTACAGGAACTCTACAAGCCAATTACAGCTCGGCGAGGCTATTTTATTTCTGGTAAATTCGAGCAGTTACAGCGCAATATTCCCTACTCTGCAATTGCTGCTGCTTTTCGCTCTCTCATACAGCAAATTTTAGCGGAAGATGAAGCACAGCTATTAGAATGGCGTAAAAAACTACTGGCAGCATTTGGCTCTAACGGTCAAGCCATCATTGACGTGATTCCTGAAGTACAACTAATAGTTGGGCCTCAACCTCCGATTCAACAACTGGAGCCGATGGAGGCGCAAATTCGGTTTAACTTAGTGTTTCAAAAATTTGTTCGGGTGTTTTGCCAAAGCTCACATCCACTGGTCATTTTTTTGGATGACTTACAGTGGGCAGACGCAGCTAGTTTAAAGTCTATCGAATTAATGTTGACTGACGAGCAGATGAAATATTTGCTCCTGATTGCTGCTTATCGAGACAATGAAGTTAGCCCCACCCACCCTTCAATCTTAACCCTCAATCGTTTAGAAAAAGAGGGAGTCATTCTCAATAGGATAACATTAGCCCCCTTAGCTGCTCCTCAAATCGCTCAATTGATTGCCGATACTCTTCACAGCAATATAGAATTGGTAGAGCCGCTAGCTGAGTTAATTTATCGCAAAACATCAGGCAATCCTTTCTTCGTCAATGAATTTCTCAAAACTATATATCAAGAAAATTTATTAAAGTTTGATTGGCAACAGCGTTGTTGGGTCTGGGATATCCCGCAAATCAATGCTTTAGGTATCACAGAAAATGTTGTGGATTTGCTGATAGACAAATTAAAAAAAATACCTGAGGCGCCTCAGCAGGCGTTGCTTCTGGCTGCCTGTATCGGGAATAGGTTCGATCTGAAAACGCTCTCTATAGTCTGTGAAAAATCCCTGACAGATACATTTGTAGATTTACTACCTGCTATCCAGTCCGGGCTGATTCAACCGACTTCATCGCTAGAAACTACCTTGAACAATCCCATCGATGCCTCTTTGATTATCCTGAATTATAAGTTCCAACACGATCGCGTCCAGCAAGCCGCCTATGCCTTGATTGATGACAATCACAAGCAAACCGTTCATCTTAAAATTGGCAGACTGTTACTTGCAAGTACACTTTCAGATGGACAGGAAGAAAATATTTTTGCTATAGTCGATCATCTTAATAAAGGAAAAAACTTGATTGCTAGCAAGGCAGAAAAAGTGCATCTGAGTCAATTAAATCTCAAGGCAGGTTATAAAGCAAAAGAATCTACTGCATATACGGCTGCTAGAGAATATTTTATATCGGCAAATAAATTTTTCCTGGAAATATATGGAAAGGGAAAAATAATTATAAAATGGCTATAGATTTATATAAAAATTTAGCCCAGGTTGAATATCTCACTAGCAACTTTCAAGAGTCAGAATTGCTGATTGAATTGGCTATTAATAGAGTTAAATCAGTGATAGAACGCTCAGAATTTTATTATTTGCTAATCGATTTATCTACCATGCAGGCCAAATACTGGGAGGCGATTCAAGTCTGTCGAACAGCTTTAGCGCAATTGGGGATAGACTTTCCAGATCGCGACTTTGACAAAGCTCTTGAAGCTGAATTAGGTAAGTTTAGCGAAATTTTAGGAAAACGAGAAGTTGCTTCGCTGATTGACAATCCACAAATGGAAGACCCGATCAAGCAGATTGCCTTAGAGCTACTGATAAAAATGTTCCCTCCAAGCTACTTAGGCGCTCCCGAAATTTCCGGCGTCGTAATGAGTAAATCTGCCACTCTGAGCGTTGAATACGGTCATACATCCAAATCTGCAATTAGCTACGGTATATTTGGTATGCTACACGCAATGTTAGGAAACTATCAGTTAAGTTACGAACTCACCCTGCTAGGATATCAGTTAAGTAAAAAATTCGATGATTTATACTCGATAAGTCAAACAGCTAATTTACTTGCCAATTTTTCTTTGTCATGGGTTAAGCACATCAAGCAAACTGAAAATCTTAACGCACAATCAATTGAGGCTGGGTTACAGTCTGGTATGCTTCAATATGCTGGCTTTAGCATGACTCATACTTTATTAAATGGAATTTACCAAGGTAAAAATCTATCTTTACTTCCTCAAGAGGCATCTCACATCCTCCTTTTCTGCCAAAAAACCAAAAACCAATGGTCTATTGATTGCACCTTAGGACAGAAAATAATCTTACAAAACCTACTCGGAGAAAGGCAAGATCAGCTTTATTTTAGCTGCGATGAGATTGACGAATCCGACTATCTAAATCAAGACGAAGTTAGCCGAAACCCAAACGCAATCTGCTATTATTACATTTTCAAGGCGCAAGTCCTCTATTTATATGGTGAGTTGCAACTTGCGCTAGCATCCATAGCCAAGGCGCGGGAACTATCAGCGTTTATTTCCGGCACTATTTATGCTTCTACTTACAACTTTTACTATTCCCTGATTTTAGCTGCACTCCATCCATCTGTTTCTCCAGAAGAGCAACAAGAATACTGGACTCAAATCGAGGCTAACCAAGCGCAAATGAAAAACTGGGCAAATCATTGCCCGGAAAATTTTCTGGATAAGTATCTTTTAGTCGCCGCAGAAATGACCAGAATATCGGGTAAGTGGTATGAAGCGAGCGATTTATACGATCGATCGATTAAATTGGCTAAAGAAAACGAGTTTATTCAGGATGAAGCACTCGCCAACGAACTAGCCGCCAAGTTTTGGTTTGCCCAAGAAAAACACGATTTTGCCCAAATTTATTAAAAAAAAGCATACCAACGTTATCAAATTTGGGGAGCAAAACGCAAAGTAGAAGATTTAGATGAAAAATATATCCAGTGGCTTGGTTCAACCGCCACAGATACGCAAAATACCAAGAATCCGATTACAACAACCGGTGGAAAATCAGGTAAAGAACTGGATTTTGCCGCAGTAATGAAAGCATCCCAAGCTGTCTCCGGTGAAATCGTTCTAGAACAATTATTAAACCAGGTGATGAAAACTGCGATCGAAAATGCAGGCGCCCAAAAAGGTTTTCTGATTCTGGATAAAGGCGGGAATTGGGCGATTGAAGCGGAAGCAGCATTAGAATGCGATCGCATTACCATTATGCAATCCATTCCCGTAGATTCTGTTGATCCTGCAACTGGAATTCCCCTGCTGTCAACCGCCATAGTTAACTACGTCGCTCGCAGCCACGAAAATGTAGTATTAAATAACGCCACCAAGGAAGGACAATTTACTCGCGATTCTTACATTACCACAACTCAACCCAAATCGATCCTCTGCACTCCCTTACTCAATCAAGGCAAACTCGCTGGCATTCTCTACTTAGAAAATAATTTGGCGATCGGCGCATTTACCTCGGAAAGAGTGGAAACTTTAAAAATCATTGCCGCTCAAGCTGCTATCTCTATTGAAAATGCAAATCTCTACGAACAATTAGAAGATTACAACCGAACTTTAGAGCAAAAAGTAGAAGATCGCACTGCACAATTAGCCAGAGCTAATGCAGAAATATTGGGTTTGAACGAAAGGCTAAAAGTAGAAAACCTTCGCATGAGTGCCGAACTAGACGTAACCCGCCGCCTGCAACAAATGATTTTGCCTCAACAGCAGGAATTAGAGTCAATTGCAGGGCTAGAAATTGCTGCATTCATGGAACCGGCTGAGGAAG
>NZ_JANMZH010000181.1:0-4782 GCF_031383065.1 Microcoleus sp. OTE_8_concoct_300
CCAATTAGGAGACAATACGCAGGCGATCGCCGATTACAACACAGCACTCGGCATCGATCCACAAAATGTTTATGCGTATTATAACAGAGGTTGCGTTCGCTATAAATTAAAACAAATGCAGCTTGCAATTGAAGACTTTGACAAAGCAGTGGAACTCGACCCGAACCATGTTAAAGCTTATCTCAACCGGGGTTTAGCGCTGTATAAACTGGGAGATGTTACGGCTGCAAATAAGGATTTTTACCACGTAATGTGCATTAATGCTGAAGCTTATTTATACTACCAAGCCCAGCGCTGCACGCCGGATATTAATTCGTACTTTAAAGAAGTGCCGCAGGTGGAACTTAATAATGCTGTAGAATACTACAACACAACATTATATACGATGTCAACTTCCTTAAGTTCGCCAGCATTAAACTCGAACTGGAATCAAGAAGATTTGGACAGCAGAGACTCGATTATCTGTGAAGGTGAATTTATCAATAATTGATTTAGTCAGTAGTCATTAGTCATTAGTCATTAGTCAGCAGTCATCAGTAGACATCTCCCGAAAAGCTCAAAGAGTGTAAGGGACTGGATTGTGCAGAATTTGTACAGTTGGTTGACTTGGAGAAATTTGACGCTAGAATCAGGATTGTGAGCAGTTCTAGTTAAAAATTGAGGAAAAATATTGATGATTTTTATCAATTATTTTCAGAATTATGTCGGCAATTAACTAGATCAAATTCAACCCCCTATTCTGAATCTAACCAGACCACAAATTGCTAGATTTACTTGCTCATGATTTTTTTCTTTTAATCGAATTTTTTATTATTACCTAGTTGGTTGATTAGAACCTGTAAGTCTATTCAAAATTGGTTCAAAAATTCTTTCTGGTCCAAACCAGCCCCCAATAAGTGATGAAATAAGTGCAATTAAAAAAGCCCAACTTTGGTCAAAACTCGGATTTAAAGAGGCTAAAAACAGGGAAAATATAGAAAATACTATGCCACTTATTACACCCAAAAGCAGTATCACTTTCCAAGATTTTTGATTTTCTCTATTTCTCTTTGTTGAGTTGTTCAATAAAGCCATTACACTTCCTACAATTCCAGCAATGGTAATAGGGAGTAATGGACTCCAAAAATCCACCTCAGTTGTCACAGATTCCATACTGGACGAGTCAGCTTTAATTGTAACGTTCCCAGCTAGGTTAGGTACAAAATCTATAGAGGCCGAGGATTGCCCTGAAGGTATTACAAGAGTTACGTTATTGTAATGTTTCCCGTCTTGTAAAAATGTTCCATGGCCGTTAACTATCGAGAGATTAATTCGACGCTCTTCATTTGAGTTTTTAAATTTATTATTATTATCTGTTAAACTAGCAGTAATTCCACATCTTATTAGACTTCCCAAAAACATATTTTTGGGTGGACTAGCGGCTAGTGATATTTTCAAAGGTTCGACAAAATTAATTTTAATACTCTTGCCTGAAAGCCATGTACCGCCAGGAAGTAGGGCTTGATAGTTGACTATTGATTGACCAGCTATTTTTGAAGTCAAGCGAGCATAGTTTTTAGAATTTTGAGTATTTTCCTGTATTATTAAGTCTGTTGCATTGAGTTCTCCAATACCTCCTTCCTGAAGGTGTACTTTAATTGGTTGACCGGGTTTAGCATGTTTACTTAGTTGCGCTGTAATTGTTGCATAATCCTTTCCATCAGCTAGAATCTGGCATCCTTGAGATGTGTCTTTAATAACCAAGGTTAGGGAGTATTCGTCTCTCCCTAGCCTAAATATATAACTATCTTTATTTTGACACTCCACAGCCTGTGAATTTACCTGAGTCCCTACTACAAAAAATGAAAATATTACTAACAAAAAAATACTTAAAATTTTTGTTCTACTTAAAATAAAACTATTTTTCATACTTACTTGACCTTAGTTGAAAAAAAACGTTTTTACTTATGATATTAAGAATACTTAGGAATTAGTGGTTTGCCTTTTAAGCTGAAAGTTGTTTTTAATCTACCTAGCCAAAACCACTTTTTACTCAAATTTATGTGCTTGTACCCTCAGTCAATCGATTTGAGATTTTAGATTTGAGATTTTAGATTGACCCCACGGATAAATGCGGGGGCTTGAGGATTTTCGATTTTCGAAAAGGGATTGATTCCACGGATAAATCCGGGGGCTTGTACCACCTTTGAAATTCTTGGTCAGAAGAAAATTTGATAGCAGGAATGCTCCAGCGTCTGCTAGTTATAGCTAAGCGGTTGGCGCTTAAGACATAATCTATGTTAGGCTAATTTTGCTTACAACTACCAGCTTGCTTTATTAATTTTTGTAACGGCTCGTACTCTAGTCCAATTAATCGTTTCCGGAGATGTCTAGTCAACAGTCAGAAGGAAAAATTAAAGTCCTTACTGCCAAAAAACAGCAAGGACTTTAATCATTTATTCCTGAGTTTTAAGGACGAACGTCCTTACTACACACGTTAAATACTTGCCATTACTTCGCGCGCTGCAACCAAAGTTCGATCTACATCTTCCTCAGTATGAGCCAAAGAAGTAAATCCCGCCTCAAACTGCGAAGGAGCCAGATAAATACCGTGTTCCAACATTCCCCGATGAAAGCGACTGAACTTCGTCAAATCTGACTTCTTGGCATGATCGTAATTATGAACCGGGCCCGCCGCAAAAAACAAGCCAAACATCCCGCTAATTTGCCCGCCACAAGCGGCGTGTCCGGCTTCCTTAGCAATTTTTAGCAATCCGTCGGACAGTTTTTTGGTAATCTTATCCAACTGTTCGTAAGTGCCGGGTTTTTGCAACAATTCCAAAGTCTTAATCCCAGCAGTCATCGCCAAAGGATTTCCCGAAAGCGTACCAGCTTGATACATCGGCCCAGCAGGAGCCACCATCCCCATAATATCGCGCCGTCCGCCGTAAGCTCCCACCGGCAAACCGCCGCCAATAACTTTACCCAAAGTTGTCAAATCCGGGGTAACGCCGAATTTTTGCTGAGCTCCACCGTAGGCGATGCGGAAACCGGTCATTACTTCATCAAACACCAACAAAGCACCGTTATCTTTGGTAATTTCCCGCAAACCTTCGAGAAAACCTGCATCGGGTACAATAAATCCGGCATTCCCCACCACTGGTTCGAGAATTACCCCTGCTATCTCGCCCGGATTTTCCGCAAATAAAGCTTTTACTGCTTCTAAGTCATTGTAGGGAGCGTTGAGGGTGTTGGCGGTAACGGATTTCGGCACGCCCGGGGAGTCGGGAAGGCCCAGAGTTGCCACGCCGGAACCTGCTTTTACCAAGAACATATCGGCGTGTCCGTGATAGCAGCCTTCAAATTTAATCAGTTTATCGCGTCCGGTGAAAGCTCGCATTAGCCGCAAAACGGCCATACAGGCTTCGGTGCCAGAATTGACAAATCGCACCATTTCAATGCTGGGAACCGCATCGATGACCATTTCTGCCAGCACGTTTTCCAACAGCGACGGTGCCCCGAAACTTGTACCTTTTTCTAAAGATTCGTGAAGGGCTTTGATGACTTCGGGGTGGGCGTGGCCGCAGATAGCTGGACCCCAAGTGCCTACGTAGTCGATGTATTGGTTTTCATCAACATCCCAAACATAGGCTCCTTTTACCCTGTCAAAGACGATGGGCTGTCCGCCTACAGATTTGAAGGCGCGGACCGGGGAACTGACGCCACCAGGCATCAACTTCTGGGCAGCGGCAAAAATTTCTTCTGATTTGGTGGTTTTCAAGGTTGTGGAAACCAATGTTTTCTCCTTAGTGAACGTCTGTTGTTGGTAGGATACTTTTATAGCGACTTCAGGATAAGGGTTAGGTCGATTCAAGGAAACTATGTTAATAGATTTTAGGGTACAAACCAATGAGTAGCAATAGCAGCTTAGGTTTTTCGGGCTTTGTCGCACTAGCACCGTGAAGCGAAGCTATCCCGTAGGGAATCGCCCTAAAGTGTAATTTTTTGTAAAAGAGTTCTTGACAATTTGTCCATCACTTCCTCAATCTCCTCTCTTCTCTTCCTCTGCGTCCTCTGCGTTCTCTGCGGTTAATAAAAAAAAATCTCCCACAGGAAAGCCTTAATCAATATTACAAAGTTGAAATAAAACTATGTCTACTAATGATTTATCGAGTTTGAGCCGATCGATCCCAATTGAAAAGATCCGTTACGACGATCGCGGTTTAGTGCCAGCGATCGTCCAAGATTATTTGGACGGTACAGTGTTGATGATGGCATGGATGAGTCGGGAGTCCCTGCAAAAAACGCTCTCTACCGGGCAAACTTGGTTCTGGAGTCGTTCTCGTGCCGAATTGTGGCCCAAAGGCGCCACTTCGGGACACGTTCAAAATGTCAAAGCCCTGCGTTACGACTGCGATAGTGATGCCTTGCTGGTGACTGTCGAACAAGTCGGAGATATTGCTTGTCACACGGGAGAAAGAAGTTGTTTTCACCAAGTTGATGGGGAAATTCAACCGCCGCCAGGGGATATGTTATCTCAATTATTTGGGGTAATTTGCGATCGGCGCGACAATCCTAACGAAACTTCTTATACTTGCAAATTGTTCGAGGGTGGCGACAACAAGATTCTCAAGAAAATTGGCGAAGAGTCGGCGGAAGTTGTAATGGCTTGCAAAGATGACGACAAAGAGGGGATTGCTGGGGAAGTTGCGGATTTATTTTATCACGCTTTAGTTGCTTTGGCTCACCATCAAGTTGATTTGAGAGCAGTTTACCGCAAATTGGACGATCGACGAAAATAAT
>NZ_JANMZH010000187.1:0-12303 GCF_031383065.1 Microcoleus sp. OTE_8_concoct_300
AAAATAAGGTGTAAAGGTCTATATTGCATTGTGCCGTAGAGGGTTTAGTTATTTTTCTCATTGTCCGATACCTAGAAAGTAGACGACCTATATTTATCAATTCACTGTTTGGTTATTTTGTCAATGCGTAAGTCCTATAACTCTACCAACAAAAGTAATACATTTCACTTGTTATTAATAACTTTTGTTGCACCTATAGCGGTTCTTGGTCAGGTGAGGTACATCCTTGAAGCTAAAAAGCTTGACAATCAAGGGATCAAGTGTACCTCACTTGGGTAAGAAAGGCTATATTCTTTCGGTTTACGGAGCTAAATTATGATTAGGCGGAAACTTACTGTGATGTCCCGACTACTACCGTTATTCCAGAACCGAGAAAACCGATTCCAAACCTGCGATATTCGATTAACGTGCATAAGGCTTTGCAGTCAAAAGATTTGGGACTAATCGGTAATGTTTAACGTTAAATGTGGAGAGCGTTAAACCTCGTCCCACAGCACAAGAAGCAATCAAAGCATCAAGCAATCCCAGACTGTTTGATAATAAGTTGTGAAATTTGACAACGCACAAGCACAATCAGCTTCGGTTGCCCAAATTATGGGTAATGGTGCAACCAATTGAAGTGCTTGTGCGTACTTGCTGCATATTCTGAGAGTGTTGGATTAGCTCCATGACAACAAAACCGGGAACACTAGGTATATCTGAAAGACTAGAAAACCAAGCAATTGCAGGTGCATGACCCCGTTGAATATCAATTAAAACATTAGTGTCTAAAAGGTACATAGCCTTTATTATGTCTGTGTCCGTGTTTCGGCCTGATGGCGCAGGTTTCGAGCATATACTTGACTATCGCTGATATCAGGTCGTAAGTTGATGACTCCTTCGCTTTGCCAATAAGCAACAAGTTCTGCTCCAGTTTTAGGTGGGTTGCTCAGAACTTGTCCGATCGATAAAACACGTAGGATGTACTCAGATAAAGGCAGGTTTAGCCGCAAAGCTTCAGTAGACAGTTGACTTTCTAACTCCAGCGGCAAGTCTAAGTGAATCCTCATTTCTGCGTTCCTCATCGATCGAGATTCTAAATTAATCGTAGCTGATGCCCTGATTATCGAAAATTATCCGAAGATACCTGCACATAACGGCACAACCGAAAAAACATAATCAGACTTCTCTTGAACCTTTTCTGTTCCCGATCGGTCTAAATTCAAGACAGACCCATCAGGTCTAATTGATATGTACTTCATAAAGCACTTTCAGATTAAAAAAGAGCTGACTCCGTGGCTGGGCGGACTCCTCGCCGCTTCCCTGCTTGCAGGAGTCGGCTACACAGCTTACAGCCAACTCACAGTCAAATCCAGCCGCGAAACCAGACGCAGGGCAAAAACCGTTGCTGTCGAAAGGGTGAACCTGCCGATTACAATTTCGGCAAACGGCACAATTGTGCCCGAACGTTCCGTTAACGTCAGCCCCAAAACTTCAGGAATGCTCAAAAGTTTGCTTGTCAAGGAAGGAGATAGGGTTGAAAAAGGACAGATTCTCGCCTACATGGACGACTCCAACCTCCAAGGGCAACTTACCCAAACTCGCGGACAACTCGCAGCCGCAGAAGCAAACCTGCAAAAATTGCTCAACGGCACTCGAACCCAAGACATTGCTGCGGCTAAGGCAGTGTTAGCAGAACAACAGGCAAGTCTGGAAAAATTGCTCAACGGCAATCGAACCCAAGACATTGCTGTAGCTGAGGCACAACTATCTGAACAACAGGCAACTTTGCAAAAATTGCTCAACGGCAATCGCAGCCAGGATATTGCCGTAGCCCAGGCACAACTAGCTGAACAACAGGCAAATTTACAAAAATTGCTCAAGGGCAATCGGCCTGAAGACATCGCCCAAGCGATCGCCAAACTCAGAGATGCCGAATACGCCAAAAACCAAGCGGAGGAAGACTTTCAGAGAAATCAGGAACTCTATAATGCCGGAGCGATTGCTTTGCAAGTTGTGAACAACTCCCGCACCGCGCGCGATCGAGCTCAAACGCAAGTCAGGCAAGCCGAACAAGCTGTAGCTTTGCTGCGATCGGGTACTCGCCCTGAAGAAATCGCTGCGGCGCGGGCTGCAGTCGAGCAAAAACGGCAAGCTTTGACCCTGGCGCGATCGGGCGCACGCCCGGAAGACATCGCAGCAGGGCGGGCTGCTGTGGAGCAAAAACGGCAAGCTTTGGCCCTGGCGCGATCGGGGGCACGGCCGGAAGACATCGCTGCGGGGCAGGCCGCCGTCGAGCAAAAACAGCAAGCTTTAGCGCTGCTAGAAGCCGGTTCCCGCCCCGAAGACATCGCCCAAGCCCGCGCTCAAGTTCTCGCCGCTAGAGGCAGCCTGCAAAGCGTTCAAGCGCTGATTGACGACACTGTGCTACGGGCTCCTTTCACCGGCACTGTTACCCGCAAGTACGCCGATCCGGGCGCTTTTGTGACTCCCACTACGGCAGGTAGTGCGGTTTCTTCCGCGACTTCTTCTTCGATTTTGTCCTTAGCTTCAAAAAATCAATTAGTAGCAAACGTAGCAGAAACTAATATTTCTCAGATTCGGATGGGCCAGGCTGCATCTATTCAAGCCGATGCTTTTGCGGGAAAGACTTTTGTAGGTAAAATCAGTCAAATTTCGCCTCAGTCGATCGTCCAGCAAAATGTGACAAGTTTTGAGGTTAAAGCGGCAATTATTAATGATGATAAACAAATACTGCGATCGGGCATGAATGTGAATGTTGAGTTTAAGGCCGGTGAACTTAAAAATGTTTTGGTAGTTCCGACTGCGGCAATTGTCCGCCAACAAAGGGAAACGGGGGTTTATGTTCCGGGTGGAGAAGATGGTAAACCTGCTTTTATGCCGATTAAGACTGGTGTGACGGTGGATGATAAGACGGAAGTGCGATCGGGTTTGAAAGGAAATGAAAAAGTGCTGCTTAGTTTACCCCCCGGATTGCGGCCTAGATCCCAAAATCCATCTTCGGGTGGAATTCCGGGTTTGCAACCGGGTGGCGGCACTCGCTTGCGTTAGTGGGAAGGAAGCCCTTCGACTTCGCTCAGGGTACAAAAGCACTACACGGATTTTGACACGGATACACGGATTAATTATTGAGTGTGAGTCATATCAAATCCATTGGTATCAGAATTCTCGATCTCTTTCTTCTCTCCCTCTGTGTTCTCTGCGCTCTCTGCGGTTAAAAAAAATCTTAATCCTCACCACTTAGGCATTACCTATTACCTCTTCCCAACTACCTAATGAAATTACAAACTCGCCCCGATATTAAGAAAATCTCGAACGTTCAAATCGCGTTCATGGCGACAGAGGCGCTGTGGAATAATAAGTTGCGTACCAGTTTAACTATGCTGGGCGTAATTATTGGCATATCTTCGGTAATTGCCATTACTTCGGTGGGACAGGGTGTACAAAAATCAACTGAAGAACAGTTAAAGGCTTTGGGTACAAATGTGCTGTTGGTTTTATCTGGTGCTTCGCGATCGGGCGGTGTCAGTCAGGGAAGCGGTTCTGCTACTACCCTTACTTGGGATGACGCTAGGGCGATCGGCAAACAAGCTCCTGCTGTCAAGGCAATTTCGGCTTATTTGCAGCGCCAAGTGCAAGTGGTTTATGGCGGACAAAATTCATTTACTGCTATTTTGGGAACGGATTTAAATTATCCCGATGTGAAGAACATTCAACCCCAAGAAGGACGGTTTTTTAACGAGGATGAATTGAATGCTGCTGAGCCAGTAGTTGTCCTCGGTTCTAAGGTGCGGGACGAACTTTTTGGAGCCGGAGTTAATGCGCTATCCTCCGATATTCGCATTCAGGGAAACCGCTACAAGGTCATAGGAGTGATGGAAACCAAGGGGTCTGTAGGGGGAACCGATCAGGACGATCGAGTGTATATTCCCCTCAAAAATATGTCGGCGCGGATTGTGGGGAGAAATTCTTTAGCAGGGATTGCGATATCAGGCTTTTGGTTGGAAACTGCGGGCGAAGCGGATTTAGCGGATGCTCAATTTCAAGTGGAAAATATCATGCGCTTGCGCCACAATATTTATCCGCCACAACCGGATGATTTTCGAGTTGTAAATCAAGCTGAAATAGTTAATACTTTCAGCAATGTGATAGGTTTATTTACTGTTATGGTGGGAGCGATCGCCGGAATTTCTTTGGTGGTTGGCGGCATCGGTATTGCTAATATTATGTTGGTGTCTGTTGTGGAACGCACTAAGGAAATCGGGATTCGCAAAGCGGTAGGCGCTACTAATGCAGCAATTCTAATTCAATTTATGGCGGAATCTATTTTAGTTTCCACGGTGGGGGGAACGGCGGGTATTGGGTTGGGAGTTGCGATCGCCTTTGGGGCCTCGACAGCATTCAAATTTCCGTTTGTGGTTTCTGTATGGTCGATCGCGGCGGGTTTTGGGCTATCCTTTACTGTAGGCTTATTAGCTGGAGTATTGCCGGCTCGGAATGCGGCTCGCTTAGATCCGATCGCAGCTTTGCGGAATGATTGAAGTTTGTGACGTTCGCCCCCGTTAAATTGAACACTCCTGGACGCACGAGTGGTCTGAAACCGGGGAAAGATGGACGATCGGACTTCCTTGTCGGTCACAGATTCGCTAACGCGACTTAGACAAAAATCACTTCAAAATGGCTGCAAACGGGTACAGGTAAAGGGTTTGAGATTGAATTGGGTTCAGTCCCAAACTGACAAGGGTTTCACCTCTGATATCAAATCCGCGCTTCATCGCCGGACGTAAAATCGAGTCAACACTCAACACTCAACCATCATTCAGTTTTTCGACTGACAGTCAACAGTCAACAGTCAACAGTCAACAGTCAACAGTCAACAAACTCTTTCCCTTACCTAGACTGCGTTTCAGGTCTTTTAGGGGCTAGAAAATTTCTGAGTCCCATTAGAAATAATATACATTAATTCCAATATAATAACCAAAACCCCTTATCCAACACGCAATTTCCATGTTAGAAGGATTGGTATTGGCAACAGTATTTTGCGGATTTTTTGGTATCATCTTTAAAAAGAACCTGATCATGAAAATCGTCTGTATGGATGTCATGAGTACAGGGGTTATAGCCTATTACGTGGTGGTGGCATCGCGAGAAGGCTTGCTGACACCCATTATTTCAAAGGGGAAAAATGTCGCTTACGCCGATCCGGTTCCCCAGGCGGTGATCTTAACGGCGATCGTGATCGGCTTTTCGATTCAGGCTTTAATGCTGGTCAGTGTGATGAAGCTGGCACGAGATAATCCGACATTAGAAAGTAACGAAATCGAGATGAATAATACCCCATGAATACCCTGACGCTAGCCTGGATTGGACTCCCGTTTTTTGTCGGGTTTAGTATTTATTTGATTCCGAAGTTTGACAAGTATCTCGCAATATTCGGAGCGATCGCGTCGGCTGCCTATGCGTTCCAGCTTTTTGTTATGCCGTCAGCGGTGACGCTGGAGTTACTGGATAATTTCAGTGTCACGTTGTTAGTCGATCGCTTGAGCGGCTATTTCATCTTAACCAATGCCTTAGTCACAGCAGCGGTGATTATCTACTGTTGGCCCACAGATAAGACGGCATTTTTTTATGCACAGATTCTGATGGTACACGGCAGCCTGAATGCGGCCTTTGCCTCTACGGACTTTATCAGTTTATATGTGGGGTTAGAAGTCAGCGGCATTGCGGCGTTTCTCTTGATTGCCTATCCTCGCACCGATCGATCGATTTGGGTGGCTTTGCGCTATCTATTTATTAGCAACACGGCAATGCTGTTTTATCTAGTCGGTGCCGTGCTGGTTTATAAGGCAAGTAATTCGTTTAGTTTTGCCGGCTTGGGTGCAGCGCCCCCAGAGGCGATCGCTCTGATCTTTATGGGACTCTTGGTTAAGGGAGGTGTGTTTGTATCGGGGTTATGGCTACCGTTAACTCACTCGGAAGCAGAAACGCCAGTGTCGGCTTTGCTGTCAGGGATTGTGGTCAAAGCGGGGGTATATCCCCTCGTGCGCTGTGCGCTGATGGTGGATGAGGTGGCACCCATCGTCCAAATCTTTGGCATCGGGACGGCGCTGCTGGGCGTGTTCTATGCCGTTTTAGAAAAAGATAGCAAACGGATGTTGGCTTTTCACACGGTTTCGCAGTTGGGCTTTATCCTCGCTGCACCGTCCGTGGGTGGGTTTTATGCGCTGGCACACGGTTTGGTCAAATCGTCGCTGTTTCTGATTGCAGGATCGTTACCGAGTCGTAATCTGAAAGAATTGAAACAGAAGCCGCTCGATACCAACATCTGGATTGCCTTAGTCATAGCTAGCTTATCAATCTCTGGCTTTCCCTTGTTGGTGGGCTTTGGGGCAAAGGTATTGACGCTGAAGAATTTGGAACCCTGGCAAGCGATCGCGATGAATGTCGCAGCAGTCGGAACCGCAATCTCTTTTGCTAAATTCATCTTTCTACCCCGTGGCGGACAAACAGCAGCAAAACCCGGTTTTTGGCCTGCGGTGTTGCTGTTACTAGGTGGACTGATTGCAGCCAATGCTTTTTATTTTCAGGCGTATACGCTGGAAAATATGCTTAAGGCGATCGGCACCATCGGTGTTGGTTGGTTAGCCTATTTTCTAATTTTTCAACGCACGGCAATCAAACTGCCACGTATGCTTGAACAATTCGATCATTTGGTCGGTTTTATGAGCTTGATTTCGCTCCTACTATTCTGGATGGCATTGTCAACATGATTGGACAGCTAATATTAAGACTGACGATATGGTTTCTACTTACTGCGGATTTTAGTTTGGCAAATATTGCGATCGGCATCATCATTGCTGCCCTGTTGCCCCGCAGCTACGCACCCCCGGAACCTTTGAGGGAATGGTTGGGGGTGTTGGGTAAAATCTTGATGGCGATTCCGATAGCTTATCTGGAAGCTTTTGAACTCATCTTCCGCCCCCATAGACACGAAGATGTGATCATGGAAAAAGTTCCCAACCATCGATCGCCCCTGCTGATCTTCCTAGATGTCTTGCTGATCACTTTTACTCCGAAGACGATTGTCGTGAAATATCACGAAGAGGGTTTTTACGAAGTACACCGAGTGCGGCGGACTTCGAGTAATTAGCTGAAGTTTTTTCGGAATTATTTAACCGCAGAGAACGCAGAGAACGCAGAGAAGGGAGAAATAAATAAGTAGATCGGCGATAAAATACGTAAGTATGTCCGCAGTTAGTAAAAGTGCTCTATCGCAGGGGTTACGATACTTTACATTTTGTGACATACCCGAGTTTATTTACACGCTCGATATTGGATCATTCTCAAGAATCTGTAGGGGCGGGTTCACCAATAGCTTTAAAGATTGCAGACAGGTTAAATAAACCCGCCCCCACCCGCGAAACAGCCCGTCAAGAACAGGCAGGATGCCTGTTCCACAACAATTAGGGCAGAGGTCTATTAAGTTGCACTATTCTCAAGAGTTTCTTGTGGGGTGTAGGGGGTTGGGCTTCTAGCCCGCCCCGATATTAAGTAAGAAAAATCAGGAGTGCACACAATTGAACAACTTGAACAACTTGATTTTAATTTTGATGATTTTGGCTCTGCTCATACCCATGTACGAGGTATGGAAAGATCATGATATCTGGCAGACAATGTTGGCGTTTGCCAGTATTTCGACCAAGGCCGCAATCATCGCTCTCGTCATATCCGTCTGGCGCGATGATTGGATGATCGGTGTGGTGGCCGCGATTATCCTCAGTGTGGGTAATGCTGGATTGATGTTGTTGGCACAAATAATCAAACGTATCACTGAAGCATGATCGTAATAGATGTATTGAGCTATACCTGCATCGGTATAGGGCTTTTTTTCTGGTTTTGGGGTACTTCTTACCTACTTGGGAAGCGATCGGTTTTGTATAAACTGCACAGTCTTTCGGTAGCAGATACGCTTGGGTCAATGTTGATCGTCGTCGGATTGCTGCTGAAAATACCCAATAAATGGCCCCTGCTGATTCTGGCGATCATTTGCTTAGCAATCTGGAACACAATGCTGGGATATGTGTTGGCCTATTGTTCCAAAACAGGGAGTGACTATGAACGATAATAGCTACATTTATGTCCTCGTCGCTCTGCTACCGTTAGCTGCTGGTATGGTGGTGTTTCAGGTCAATCCATACCACGCATTGCTACTGCGGGGGGTATTGGGAGCGATCGCCGCCTTGGTGTATACAATTTTAGGCGCGGGGGATGTGGGCTTGACCGAAGCCTTGATGGGCACCCTGCTCGCGATTACACTTTATGCAGTGACGGTGCGTTCATCCCTCGTGCTGCGTCTGGGTGTAATCGAAGAGGGGACAGAGGGCGATGCCATACCAAACGACAAAACCGCAGGTCATTTTAAGCAACTGATAGATGACATCCGCACAGTTTTTGAGAAACGCCATATGCGCCTGGAACTCGTTCCCTATGCGACTACACAGGCATTGCAGCGGGCGCTGATGGAAAAAGAAGTTCATGCAGCTTGTGCGCCACAAGACCAACTAGAACACAGCGGCGAAGCGCAACTTTATAACACCGCAATCAGAGTTCGGCGTGTCTACGACATCATGCAAACCGAACTTTCATCACCGGGGACAACCCTAACCTATGTAAATACACCAGACGCAGAGGACAAACATTGATGAAGTGGGTTTACTTTTTATCAGGGATAGCGCTGTTTGTCAAAATGCTGCTAATCGCCAATCCAACAATGGACTTATCGCAGCAAAGTTCGATCGTCGAATTGGTTGTTCAAGATAGTGGAGTACCCAATGCGGTTTCCGGTATCATTTTGCGAAATCGGCTGTACGACACGATCTTTGAAGTCGTGGTATTTACGATCGCCATCTTGGGTGCAAGTTTTATGCTAGCCAATGAAAAGCCGTCCTGCGCCATATATCAGTTTACCGATCAACCATCGATTATTTTGGCGCGATTGGGAGCAACGATTGCCGCCTTGGTAGGTATCGAACTAGCAATTCGCGGGCATTTAAGTCCAGGCGGTGGTTTTGCGGCGGGTGTAGCGGGCGGAACTGCGATCGGCTTGGTGGCGATTACCTCATCACCGCAGTGGATGCAAGAAATCTACAAGCGCTGGCACGCCGCGACTTGGGAGAAGGTTTCCGTACTTATTTTCATTGTATTGTCCGTTATCACTCTGTCAGGATATGAGTTACCGCACGGAGAGTTAGGCACACTTTTCAGCGGTGGCATTCTCCCCTTACTCAATATTCTGGTTGCAGTCAAAGTAGCATTAGGATCGTGGGCGGTGATGTTGGTGTTTATTCGCTATCGCGGATTGCTATGACAAATGTTCCGATCTCAAATCCATTGATACCAATTTTTTATGAGGCCCCGTAGAATCCGATCCCCCCTAGCCCCCCGCCGGAGGGGGGGACAAGATTCCGATCTTTCGTCCCCCGTATTAAGGAGGATTTAGGGGGATCGAGATATGTGCAACTTCACATTAAATTGGTATGACATTGAAATTAATCATCTCTCTCAATCTCCGACTCTGTGTCCTCTGTGTTCTCTGCGGTTTAATCATTCAGAAACAACCGTAAACGATATTTTACGTTTATAAGGCTTACGCACGAGTAGTCAGAAACCGGGTTTTTTTGCAAAAATACTTCGTTACACCCGCAGAAACAGTCAAAAACCCGGTTTCTTTGCTATTGATAAGTAATTCCTGTGTACACATCTGCGTTTATCTGCGTGCATCTGCGGTTAAAAAATCCAAATCTACCAGATATCACCTTACACTAAACCAGCTCCAAAAATCTGATTTGCAGTCAGATTCAAATCAGGAAAAGTTTGCGACACAATCCGATCGTTCTCTCGAAACTTAAGGACTTGATATTCACCATCAACCAAGTTACACACAGAAATAGTCGGTTGTTTAGGATTGCCAATAAAATTACGTCCACCCAAAGCAGCATAATCCACAATCCAATATTCAGGGATACCCATCTCCTCATAATCAGCATATTTCAAATAGTAATCATCGCGCCAATTGGTTGACACAACCTCAATTACCAAAGGTATCGATGCACCCAAACAGAGGATAGATTGTTTTTGCCACAATGTTTCGTTCGCTAGATTTGCACGATTTAGCACCAACACATCAGGGAAATAACCAGAATCTTTTTCAGGAGGTCTAACTATAACTTGGTTGGGGATACCGTAGGACAATCCCAGACCTTTGATTTCAACAGCAATTTTGATTGTAAGAAAGCCTGTAACTTCTTGATGCTCGCCTACAGGTTGTATTATTTCAACAATATCTGCATTATGCAATTCGTAGCGTACCGCCGAATTTTCAGGCAGCAAATCCACAAATTCCTCGAAGTTTACGACCTTAGGTAAAGCTTGAGTCATAGATTTTCATAAATATCAATAATATCAATTATATCTCTATTTATCTGCGTTTATCTGCGTTTATCTGCTTGCATCTGCGGTTACAAATTCCAAATCTGCCAGTAGTGCTAGATGCAGACGCCGAATAAAAGTTAATTACCGCCGATGAATTCAAAAACTCACATTATCTAGATAAACTCCGATCGCGCCTCTAATCCTCTAATTAAGACCCTGAGTTTCAACACACTCTCAGGCTGGTCCGTTTCGCTTTACTCAAAACACCCTACAGGTTTAAGCTTGAGACACCACTACCAGTTGCTACAATTTGCTTGAGAACGCGGTCTAACGCCTTAGGGTTATCCAGATCCACCGCTTGTAGCAGGCCCGAATCCACCAGTGCCGAGGCCCGTTCGTCTTTCACCGTCCCCTTCAACGCCGCCACCAAAATATCCGCGGTCCTGCCACTGCCTGCGATCGCAACGATCGGGCGCTGTGCTTCCACGCTCTGGGCTGCATCCTTCCAGGTAATTTCGCCCCCATTGATTAAAATGGTGACAGAGGGCAAACCACCCGATAGGACACTGCCGATTTGCGCCATCCACGCAGACTCATCCCCCCATTGCGAACCCGGAACCAGGATAAAATGGGTGTGATAGGGTTCTAAGCCACAGGCATCTTCTGCAGGAGGTGGCTGGTTCGGTAATGTTGCCAAACCCACGCAGGTAACCCCAATCAGGGGAAAAGTTCCACCCATTTGCGATCGCGCCTCCCCCATCATTTGCATTACCCCAGCATCAGTCCCGCCATCGACCACACAGGCATTTAAAGACTCCGCGAGGGCAGCCAGAACCGTGAGAAAGAGCGATCGCAGCCGTTGGCGATCGACGGGGCTGAGTTTACTGGCACCGCCAACGACCACGATGACTGGACGCGGACTAGAGAGTCCCAGTTGCTGTAGAGTTAACGTCAGGTCGGCATTGGCTTGAGAATAGAGAGCTTTTGCCGTCAGGCCGTTGGAAAATTCGATCGAGAAAGATTCTTGCATGAAAAAAATACAACGCTACATGGAAAAATAGCTCGATCGGCAACCTAGCTATTAGGTCTTGAAAATGAGGTTGAGTGGCGATCTCAATCCTAACAATGCGATCGAGCATTCAGTCTAACAACCATTCAATTCACAGTTGACTGATAACTGATAACTGTTCCCCCTGAACTCATAGCAACAAGTTAGCGAGCTCCTCCTCCGTAAACGGCTTCTCACGCTTTTTCAGCTTATCAATCCAGCCTTGCCGCTGTTTTTTGATCTCTGCCGAATCCGTGCCCTTGATAGCCGCTTGAAAATCTGCGATCGCCCCTGCCCTATCCCCCGTCAGCGCCCGGGCTACCCCACGACTATCTCGAACGTCGGCATTGCCCGGTGCAAGTGCCACCGCCGTATCGCACGCCGAGATCACGGTCTTTGCCTCTTTGTACATACCGTACTTACACAGCGTATGCCAAGACTCTGGAGGGATCTTCCAGGTTGGGTCCAACTGCTTTGCTTTCTCGAAGGCATCCACTGCTTTCTGAACTTCACCCTCTTGGACTAGGTTTTCCCCTTGTTCGATCAAACCTTCACCAGCCCACCGTTTAACCTCGTCCTCTGCTGGCACCTCAATCCTGGGCGATAATTTCTGGGCCTGTTGGAACGTCGCGATGGCTAGGCCCACATTGCCTTGCTGCGCGATCGATCGACCTCGATTGACTAGACTAGGACTTACGCATTGACAAAATAACCAAACAGTGAATTGATAAATATAGGTCGTCTACTTTCTAGGTATCGGACAATGAGAAAAATAACTAAACCCTCTACGGCACAATGCAATATAGACCTTTACACCTTATTTT
>NZ_JANMZH010000917.1:0-8199 GCF_031383065.1 Microcoleus sp. OTE_8_concoct_300
AAATCTTTGACACCATCTATCGAAGCAGGGGGGCATCGCGGCAGGGGTTGTCTCTTTCATTGGTCATTCTTTAACGTTATATGCTTGCTATGCAAGCATTATAACGTATTTTTACCGTATTTTTTGTTTAAGTCCCGCTAAATATGTTCTGAGGCGGAGTGTCAGTGGTTATCTCCTTAGTGCCAAGGATTCTGTCATTGCCAGCAAGAGTATTAGTAATCCCAGTATTGAGTATTTCTTCTACCCCAGACGCGGGGACAATATCATCCTCGTCAGTAAACGTTAGATTTGAAAGTTCGATCGCCATAGGAAGACCTCGGTTAAGAGAGGAACGAAAGAATGTTGGATGTTATACCTTATATTTTTATCCCTATCTACAAGATTCTATTTGGTAGCGTTTTATTTCTTAACATAGCCACAGCTATTTTGATAAGAAAGCTTGTTCCTAGAGGTTTATCTTCCTAGCAGTATTCATAGCCATCGGCTTTTTACGCCCAGATAGAAATAGAAAGGGTAAGCCAGAATTATCTAATTGCAATTGCCGTAGCGTTCGCATTGCTTCCCCACTGATGGGATGGGTTGCGGGTCTTGACCCCTTTAGCCTATTAACGGGTAAATAATCTATTGTGGAACCTCCTGTTACTCTCGTAGATTTGCCAATTTCATTTGTCCTGAAATTGTGCCTGTACCTCATCAAATTAAGATTACCTATAATATTTACCTATAAATCAAGGCAATATATAAGTGATTATTTTTCCTTAAATGTGTGCCAGCTCAAGGTTAACCTAAATCCTCATCTAGGGCTTGGAGCCGCTACAGCTAGGTCAGGAGGCGTTGCTGATTTACGGTATGAAAGGCTAAATATGCCAGTTATAGAAACCAGTATCCACGAGGAGACTGAGGTTGTGCCATTTCCCTAAACGGATTTGTTACCTTCTGCTAGCGCTTCTAAATAATCATTCCGGAGTTGCTGGTTATGGTATGAAAGGCTAAATATAGAACCCATTTGACATCTTTTATTAAAAAATAAGGCACACAAACAAGCCGTCTTACATAACTCAATAGCCACAAGACGAGAAATCATAGGGCGATGATGGCAAAAAAGCTGAAGCCATATCCCACAAGGTTCACCCTTACAGCAATAGATGTCAAATGGGTTATATAGAAGTCCTAGAAACCAGTATCCACAAGAATTTTGGATTTGTAACTGATTTTTTTCATACCCTGATTAAGCCACGCCTGTTTTCAGTCTGATAATGAGTGTCACTTAAATGAGCTACCACAAATGAGTGTCATTTAAATGAGCTACCACAAATGAGTGTCACTAAAAAAAGCGACTGACAACACATTGCTAACAAAAGTTATACCTGTAGAACAACCATTGAAGTCAAGCGAAAGTTACTAACAGCTCATTACATTCTCAGCCTAGAAGTCAGTACAAAGCTGATTTTGATGGAATTATCAACCTAATAAAAATATCCCAAGAGGAAATTAATTGTGACTACACCTAAACTTACAATCAACATAGAGCCTGTAGAGTCAGGCAAGGCGGTTTATCTGCCTATCGCCGCCATGACAGCCGACCAAAAGCAGTTAGTCAAGATTGTGCTGCGCTTGCAAATCACGAATGGTGAGAGTAAGACGATCCACATCAACGCCATTCAGTTTTCATTCCCCGGTTCTCAAGTGCCAGCCATCAACATGCAAGCTGTCAATCTTGACATCAACCCAGGAAACTCAGCATTATGGTCAAACGGGGTCGTAAAGTTGGATAACAACACAATGGCGAGCAACGTAGTTTATCTGCCTGCCCCAGGACCGTCAAAGGTAACAGTAAGTGTCTCGTGCAGCGATTTCAGTTCGCCAGCGACCATCACAATAGACCTGGCACCCCATAAAAGTCCTACACCACAGGGGGCTTATCTGTTTCCGTTCAGCGCCAGCGACCTGCGCGTCGGCGAGTATTTTGTGACCTCGGCGCAACACTGGGCAAACGGCGGCGCTAATGGAAGCCAGATTTTGGCTCATGACATTGGCGTCCAAGCTCTAAACCCAGATAACAATAAGTGGAGCGATCTGCTTCCTGGGCAGTCTGGCACCAAGAATGAGGATTATCGGATCTGGGGCAAGCCCGTCCGCGCTGTCGCAGATGGCACCGTCGAAGAATGGCATGATGGCATGGAGAACAACACCACGCTGGGAAAATTTCCAGATCCAACGCCCAACCCAGGTGGAGGTAATAATATCTGGGTTCGGCATGGTGACGAACTCGTTTTCTATGCTCATTTCCAGAAGAATACTATCCCTGATGCCCTAAAGCAAAAAGGTGCGGTGGTCAAAGCCGGACAAATGATCGGACTTGCCGGCAACTCTGGGAACTCAACCAACCCCCATACCCACGTTCAATGCCTTAAGAACAGCACTTCGGGTCCGTTGCGACCGATGCCGTTCCGCAATGCCTGGGTCATTGATCGCAACAGTTTCAATCCACCTAACCCGGATGGCCCGTGGGTTCAACTCACTGGTCAGGGCATCTCAAAGGAGGCTGTAGCTATCTGGCCATCAGAGAGCAAACCTGCCTGGTATCCACCCGGTTGGGGCGAGGTAGCACACTTCGGAATTGCAGAAGCTCAGTACCAAACTATCTTCAACCGGGTGACATCTTCTGGCTATCGCCTCATCTGGGTTGATGGCTACGAAGTCAACGGCAAGACCTTTTTCAACGCAATCTTCCGACCTGCTGACGGTACCGCCTGGGTCGCCCGTCACGGACTCACAGGAGTTGAGTATCAGAAAGAATTTGACACTCGCACGAAGGAAGGGATGCGTTTGCTCAACCTAAGCAGCTATTTGAGTGCGGGTTCAATCCGGTACGCCACAATTTTTGTCAAGGCGAATGGTGTCATCTGGAAGGCTTACCACGGTCTGACGGCGGAGCAACACCAAAACCAATTCAATAACTGGATAGCGGAGGGCTTCCGACCCGTGAACGTATCGGCTGTGTCGATTTCTGGTCAACGTTCTTATGCGGCTTTTTACGAGAAGAGTGATGTCGGCTCGTTCGTGGTCAAAAGCTTCCTCACACCGGAGCAATACCAAAACGAGTGGAACGATAACGTTGCTGTTGGTCGGCAACTTGCTTATCTGAGTGCTTACGAGCACCTCAACGAAGTGAGATTTTCCGCAATCTTCCAGCAAAAGGTGATCGGTAGTGGTCAAACTGTCGGTCGCCATCACTTGACCAGCGCACAGATGCAGGACGAGTACGATAAGTGGCTCGGACAAGGTTTGCTCACTCGCGTAATCGCTGGCTACCAAAGGGGTAACCAACATCAGTTTGCAGCAGCTTGGCGTAAGAATTAGCTAACACGCGTCTACGATGCAGATGTTTACAAATTCAGGGACATTCCCGCGTAGGGAAGAGTCAATAAAACTCTTCCCTGCTTGGAATTAAATATCTATATTCCGCGCGTTCTCTAGCTGCTTGAATTCCCCCATTCACAATAATTGCTGAACAAATGGGGGAATTGAGCCAAGAAGCGATCGCCCCACCTCAAATGGCAAAGCCATAGTCGAGGAAAGCCCAGAAATATTGTCAAAGACTAACCATGTTTCAATGCGAGCATTTTGCTTTTCATCAACATCAATAAACAAAAGGAGATAATTCCATGACTGCAAATTCTTTGAACGTAAGAGATTTTGGTGCTTTTGGCGATGGAGTCACCGATGACACCATGGCGATTCAAGATGCCATTAATTATTTGCTCGGACATCCCAATTCCAACCGTCAGCTCTATTTTCCAGGAGGAACCTATAAAATCACCAACTCCTTGTTCATTTTAAAAATTGTCAATACCCCTCCAAATCAACCTCGTTACGACTTTGTTGGATTAGAAATTTGCGGGCAAAAACCATCCTCTAACCTACCAGGGCAGGACACAATCCTTGTCCCAACGTTCAATGACAAGCCAGCAATTGTCCTGCAAGCTGTTCAGGGAGTTACTATCAAAGACATTGCCATTCGCGGCAAAAACGACTATTCACAGTCGCTGAAAGCATCCGATAATTTCAAGGCATTATTAGACGATTCTACATTCGTAGTGAATGGCTGTAGAGATAACCGCTACTCCCCTTATGCGGGCATTTGCATTGACCCTTATTTCCCTTCAGTACCCGATACAGAACGCTATCCTGGTCAATCCTCTTATTACATTAGTGGCGGTACGAGTAGTTCTATTACGATAGAAGGATGCCTAATAAATGGTTTTGTAACGGGAATCGTTCTTGCACCAAATGGTGCTACTAACCATGCTGCGAAGGTCTTGATTAAGGACTGCATTTTTGAGTTAAACAAGGTATCAGTAGCCATTTGTCAAGCGAGTGTTGATCATGTAATTTTGCAAAACATAGCATCATTTGGGAATCACTTTTTTGTCAGTACCTTAGATTATGGTAGTAAACTTGGTACTGCTCCTTTTATCAATGGTGCCAATGTCAGCGCAACGAAATATTTGTTCCATATGGGTACCACTTATGGACTTACAAGCATAATATCTTTATATGCTCAGAATACGCTCAGCATGGGATACATTAGTCCTGGTTATTCCTCTGTTAATATGCCAGCGACATTTGTGGGATGTCAATTTGAATTTATGGATACTCACCCCGCCATAGATACTCATTTGTGGTCTTTTGCCCCCATAAACTTTATTGGCTGCGCTTTTTCTACCAATTCGAGAAAATCACCCATCAGATTTTTTAACAGTAATGTCTTCAAGTTTTCTTCCTGCTTTTTCTTGAATCACACTGTTGGTGGATTGGACGAAAATGATAAAAATCAAACTCACTATGGTGAGGAGTTATCCCTAGGATTTTCGGCCCCGATTGGTGTAAAGATGGAGGATACAATAGTCCGAGATTTAACGTTTGGCTCTATTATCAGACAACTGGGTTCTTCCTATAACTCTCCCAAAATTGCCATTCTAAATGGCTACTCGATGCCTAACGGTAGCCAGATTATGGCTGATGATTTAAATGCCACTCTGCTCGTCACATCTTCCCAAATCAAAGAGATTCACATCGGGAAGGTAAACCTGACAGCCGACGGGTTGGGTAATGCTACTTTTACAGTCAGTAATCCAGGGGTACTAAAGCGAGGAGATTTGGTGTCTTACTACGCATTACCTTTCCAAGATGCTGGTTTTGTTGGAGAACACTATCCGGGCGATTATCCTTATCAGAATCCAGGGGTAATCGGACAGATTGCCAAGATTGAGGGTTCAACTGTGACATTAGAATGGGTAGCTAAGTCAGTCAGCTCAGGTACTGCTGATATTAGCGTTAAATACATCCCACGATTTCACGAAGAAACAAAAGGTGATGTCACCCAGGGCAATGCGACTATTAAAAACGTGTCAAAAGCTGATGCGTGGCGCAAGGGAGATAGAATTTCTGGAGATGGTATTCCAGTAGGAGCTTATATTACTGGCATTGATTTCTCGCAATCTTCCTTTGAAATCAGTGTTTCTGCTACCAAAACAACAACACGAGTCAGACTCTATGATGCGGATGTTTACAAATTCAGTGGCATTCCTCTGTAGGAGAGAGTCAATATAGCTTTTATCACTAAATTGGAGTACAGAAACCCTGTAGGGACGGACATTTTGTGTCCCTACCCATGTAGTACACGCAAGGCCAGAATTGCTGATCAAACTATTCCCTACATGAATTAGGTATCTATACTCAGCGATTCTGGTATCGCCTGCACCTTTTGAGAAAAATTGACCTCTAGCTTTGATAAAGGCTGGAGGTTTTTTGCGTGGGGTGCGATCGCCACCAAAAACGCTCTGTAGGGTGCAAAATGAGCCGCTCAGCAAAATCGATTTCCTCATCTAGGACAGGACTTGAAACCGTTACAGCTTCATCAGCATATTCGCTTATTTTGACCCAAGGCTTGGAACCGCTACAGCTTCATTAAGTCGCCTGCAATAAATCCATATATAGGTGCTAGGTAACTGTCAGGGGTTACACAAATGATTATGTAAGTGTCAGTCGTCCCAAAACCCCTCAAACCGATGCGTTGCTAGCTGGGTGTAACGGACTGTGTGGTGGATGTTAGCGTGTCCCAGATAATTCTGAATATAGATAGCGTATGGGTAACTGTCAAGGGTTATAGAAAGAATTTTAGGTAGAGCCACGGTAAACAAAATTATAACCCTACCTCCCATGGTTCCACAGCCAAGTATCGCAGCAAGTGACCTCTACATTGATATTGTAGCGCTGTTGCCCGAGAGTAGGCGATATCAAGGGTTCTGAAAATTATTTGATTATTAGCTTTAAATTTCTGATACGGTAGGGGTGAGGTTTGACAAACTAAGTTTACGTTACTTCAATTTTCAATTACCACTGGGATATGTCGAATATGTTTTTTAGACTTGCCATAGCTGTTATCACCTCTGTATTGATTATTGCAACGTCAATGATGTTTCCGGGTATTACCGCAGAGAAAACGGTGAAACCTAAAGTGCCGGGTGTCTATCAATTCGAGTTAGGCGATTTCAGAATTACCGCCCTCAGCGACGGCACAGTGCCACTGGATCTGCATTCCGTCCTGACAAATACGAACCCGGTAGAAGTTGATCGCCTCCTGCATCACAGCTTCCTTACAAACCCCGTTGAAACTTCGATCAATGTATTTCTCATCGACACTGGAGACAAGCAGGTGTTGGTAGACACAGGTTCAGGGGAATTGTTTGGGGAACGGGGCGGCAAGCTACCGATGTCGTTGCAGGCAGCAGGCTATAGGGCCGACGATATCGATATTGTTCTCATTACTCATATCCATCCGGATCACAGTGGGGGTTTGGTTGTAGGCGGTCAACTCATGTTTCCTGCTGCTATGGTCTATGTCGGCAAACCCGATATCGATTTTTGGCTTAATCCTGCTAATGCAAAGCGATCGCCAAACTATCAAAAATATATCAACGAAGCAATTAAGACAGTCAAACCCTATCTCGATGGGGGCAAGCTGAAGCCGTTTTCCGGCGAGACGGTGATTTTACCTGGGATTACTGCCCGCCCCACACCAGGACATACGCCCGGGCACAGTTTTTACTTGGTGGAAAGCAAAGGTGAGAGTATCGAGTTTTGGGGCGATATTTTGCACGTGGCCTCGGTTCAATTTCCGAAGCCCAAAATCACGATCGAGTTTGACGTCGATCCTAATGCAGCAGCAGCGCAACGGGCGAAACAATTTGCCGAGGCAGAAACATCCCGTCGTCTCGTAGCACCCGCCCATGTGTCTTTTCCAGGAGTCGGTCATATTCGTGCGGACAATCAGGGCTATGCCTGGGTACCTGTGGAATATCGCTAACCTGAATAATGAGCTTTTGTCGCAAAAAGAGTAAGGCATTGAACCGTCCAGATATTCTGCTATTTATCGTTTAGTTTTTATGTCGCACCCTCGCTTGTGATAGTTGCGTAGGTATTGTGGGTAAAAATTTTCGTCTGGTTAGCTAAAAAATTCAGCACATCCTGAGTAGTCGTGCGGATGCGAACGGCTACTTGGGCGATCGAGATTCGATAATTTGAAACAATTGAAGTTATCCCAAAAAAAATGACAAACCCCAAGCCAACTGACTACGCTCCTCTTATCCGTGCTGCTGCTGTTGGCGGCGAAGGAAAGCATCAATAGTTAAAGGGTTTGTTTAGAGGCAATGCAGTTGTGGTTGCTCTGCACAGTATGGCTCATCAAATTCAACTAGCTATTCCCTTAGTCGTGCTTTCCTCTACTGGCGATGTCAACTGTACGATAGAGCAAGATAATTCAGGTATCGTCGCCTATTTTTTTGATACCACAGATAGGGGAAATGGAGCATCTGAAGAAAGCGGGAGACATCTACCGTTATTTGCTGTTAAAGCAATGTCTCTAGCCTTAATTTGCGAGTGTTCTGACGGGTGTCCTAAATGCTTGACTCAACTTGGCTGTCCCCAATAAAACCAGGGGCTGCACAAGAAAGTAGGTTTGTTTTTGCTTGAAGTTATAGCAGCAAATTATTCTATTTAACAGCCTATAAAGTAGCATTACATCTACTTAGCGGGACTAAAAAAAATACGAAATTTCGTTTTCGATGGCGAACACGCTCACGCTGGAAGACTGTAAACTCACCTTTAAAATAAGTAAGGAATGAGAATTAAATA